>JABGPX010000247.1 GCA_018644745.1 Spirochaetales bacterium | reverse complement strand
CTCAAAGGGTATATCGCCTCCGAGTTCGGGCATGTCGTCGTTTGTCCATCCGATTGGAGCAATTCCGATTTTGATTTTCGTCGAATCCATCCTCTCTCCTCTCCGTTCAATAGGGACGTAATGTATCCACCATTTTGACTGATTCATTATAGGCTTCGGTTACCGCCGGGTTTTCAGATACCTCCGGCACACCAACCCGCCACCAGGACTCGTATCCGCCGGTCATCGATTTCGCGCTTACTTTTACATCTATTACGCAGGTTCGATCAATTTCCAACGCTTCCCGCAACGCCGCCCGGAGTTCATCGGCGGTTCGCGCGGTGCGGCTCCACGCGCCGTATGCCGCGGCGTTCGCGGCAAAATCGAACGGCGCGGTCGGTCCGTCGAGGCGGCCGTCTTTACTCCGAGTACGAAAAAAAGTTGCGTAGCTTGAGATTCCCTGGGATGTCTGCAGATTATCGATACATTGATAACCGGAGTTATCAAACACAACAACGATTATCTTGACTCCCTCCCGAACAGCGGTAACCATTTCCGAATGAAGCATGATATAGCTGCCATCGCCAGTCATCGCCACCACTTCTCTATCCGGAGAGGCCAGCTTAACGCCGAAGGCGCCGGAGATCTCATATCCCATGCAGGAAAAACCATACTCCATATGATAAGCATCGAGAGTTCTGGTCCGCCAGAGACGCTGCATGTCGCCAGGTAGGCTCCCAGACGATCCAACCACTATCGCGTCATCCGGCAGCATCTCCTCGTTGAGAATACCCAGTACCCCTGTCTGAGACAGCACGCCATCTGTTCCAGGATCTGCGTACAGCCTTTCTACCTCAGCACGCCAATCGGCGGATACCGAATGAATCTCACTTGCATATTCCTCTCGATTGCTGCCAGGCTCGACTGCCGCCGCCAGCGACTCCAGGCCTAGGCGGGCGTCGCAGACCATAACGGAGGAATCCATTTTTAGAGCATCGAAGGAATTTACGTTAATGGTAAGAATTTTAACATCAGGATTTTGGAACGCACTCTTTGAAGCGGTGGTAAAGTCGCCGAGACGGGTTCCCACCGCAATGATAAGATCCGCTTTCGCGGCGATTTTGTTCGCCGCGAGTCCCCCGGTTACTCCAAGCCCGCCCATATTAAGAGGATGATCCCACCGCAGAACACCTTTCCCCGCCTGCGTCTCGGCGAAAGGAATGCCCGTTTTCTCACAGAAATCCGAGAGCGCGGTTCCGGCATCGGAGTAGCGAACACCCCCTCCGGCGATGAGCAGCGGGCGTTTTGACGCCGAAACCGCGATGGAAGCCCGTTTGACCGCTCCAGCTGCCGGAGGTGTCCTTTCAATAATCCATGTTCGAGGCTTAAAAAACTCTTCAGGATAATCATAGGCCTCTGCTTGCGTATCCTGAGGAAGGCAGAGCGTAACTGCTCCGGTTATTGCCGGATCGG
The DNA here is from genome assembly GCA_018644745.1 of Spirochaetales bacterium. The sequence continues at coordinate 3,546 of JABGPX010000247.1, read as the reverse complement.
TAAGAGTTCTTAGAGCGTTAAGGGCCGCGGTCATCAGCTGATCAGGACGGCTGATGCGATCCCAATACGCGGAGACAGGCTTAAACGCATCGTTTGCGGTTACATTAAGATCGGCCGATTGCTCTATCTGCTGCAGAACAGGATCCGGCTGCCGGCATGCAAACGAATCACCGGGAAGCAGCAGAACCGGTATCCGGTTAACCGTAGCTGTTGCCGCCGCGGTTACCATATTCATAGCGCCGGGACCGATTGAACTGGTGGCGGCACAAATCTGCAGACGATTTTTCTGTTTCGCAAACGCGGTTGCCGCGTGTGCCATCCCCTGCTCGTTATGTCCCTGATAGAGAACCAGGCTGTGTTCCATCTCGACAAGGGCCTCACCGAGGCCGACCACATTTCCGTGACCAAACACCGCGAAAATACCGTGTATATATTTTGTGCGAACGCCATCCCGACTTATATACTGATTGTCGAGAAACCGCACAAGCGCCTGGGCCATAGTCATCCTAATCGTTGCCATCATTTACTCCCTGATTATTCATTTTTCTGAGTCCGGCCATATCGTTGCGTCCGTCTGCATGAGCCAACTGTGCTCCTCTCTGTATACCCGCGAATCCGGGCCGAATCTGTTGCCAGGAAGATGGGGGATCGACCACACATAATACATGGCGTATCCGGGCGCCGCAGTCTGTGGATGGACCACTCCGCCTGGAATTGCGACGGTATCACGGTTCGTTACCCGGTGGACCTGGTCGCCGATCTGTGAGAAGCCGAAGCCCTGTTCCGGGAAAAACCGGAAGTGATAAATCTCCGGATGGGCGTGATCGTGGGGCGGGTAGCTCGACCATTTGCCGGGATGATTAATTACCTCTCCGAGTACCATCCCTGAGTTTTTATTCGTCGCAGCGTCAAAAACCGTACGCACGGTTCTTGTCGATGTCTCCTGCATGGTGCCCTCGCCAAAACGCTGGCTGCGTGTATCGTCGGGACTGTAAGCCTGAGTCTCAAAAGAGAGCCGGCTATCGACCTTCTGAACGACTAGCTCGCTTCGCTTTACAGCTGTTATTTCCAGAGCCGCGCCGGCCGCGGCATGAAGAGTCCAAGGACCCTCATCGAGCAACGAACTTCTGCTGGCAAGAACAGCCTTTCCGTCGAACCCATACTCAACCTCGCCATCGAGAAGCATATACGCCTTTTCACGGTCCGTCGACGAGTCAGCGATGCTGTCTCCCGGATCAAGAACGAGTATCCCGAAGTCGAGAAGCATATCCCCATGTTTGCCGCCAATCTCCGCAATCGGGGTGTAACCTTTTCCAAAATCACTTTCTTGGTTTATATACACACGATCCCCTCTATCGATATATTTTCGCCAGCGAGATGCTATTCGATCTCAGACAGCTTCACTGGTCTTCTTTCTTTCATAGACAGGTTTGCCGCGGCGGCTATCCTGATCGCCTCGACACCATCATACCCGGTTACAGTCAACGGGCTGTCGCCGAGAACAGCCTCAGCGAATTGGGAAAGCTCTTCTACGAATGAATCGGAATACCGTTCAAGAAAAAAATAGAGAGGCTTCTCGCCATGCACACCTTCACTATCGCTTATCATCACCGAGCTGCCGGTATCATTCGCCGTCGCGGCCGAGCCTTTGGAACAATGAGCTTCGGCCCGCTGATCATATCCGTACGACGCTCGACGGCTGTTCTCAATGATTCCCAAGGCGCCTGATACGAATTTTAAAGTCAGAATGGCGGTATCTATATCTCCTGCTCTCCCGATCGCCGAATCAACCAGGCAAGCGCCCTGAGCGAAGACCTCATCAACATCTCCGCCGAGGAACCGGCACATATCAAAATCATGGATAGTCATATCCATAAACAGACCGCCGGAGCGCTTTATATATGATAAATCCGGCGGCGCCGGATCCCTAGAAGTAATCCGCAGTATCTCGAGATCGCCGATATCTCCTGATTTGATCACCCTTTGGAGAGCCGACGAGTTATGATCGAATCGCCGATTGAATCCAATTTGCAGCTTCACCCCTGCGTTTTTTGCATGTGCGACTGTCCGTTCAGCAGCGGCAAGATCGGGGGCTACGGGCTTTTCGCAAAGTATATGCAAACCTTTGGCGGCCGCCTGGCCTACGATAGCCTCATGAAGATCAGTCGGAAGCGCGATTACCGCCGCTGCGGCGTCTACACCTTTCAAAGCGGAAGGCAGGTCATTAAAAAGTGGAATTCCCCGGCTTTTCGTCCATTCAAGCACGTCTTTTGAGGGCGCAGGTTCGACAATACCCGCAAGACTCATATTTTTTACTTTTGATTGGATATTCTCAGCATGAAGAATGCCGATTCTCCCTGCCCCAATCACCAGCGTGCTAAGATCCTGCATACTATTACTCATCTTTTTCTCCTGACAGAAACAGTAAACCAGCGATTCCGCAATATCAATCCCCGGGAGCGCCGGTGGGTGCAGAAGAAAGGGCAAAGTTGACAAAGATTTTGATTTAGCAAATACTACATATATATGTCCCTGGTGTAGCAATAATGCAAACAGATTTCAACGGCGCCAAAAAGGAATCATCAGAAACTCTCGCTCGAATCAGCCGCAGATTTAAAACTCTACGGAAATCTGAACAATCGGCGGCTCAATTTATCCTTGCACACCCGGAGCGAGTCGCCCTGCTTCCTCTCCGCCATCTCGCTGCGGAATGCGGGGTGAGTGAACCAACCATTCTCCGCCTATGCCGGGGGCTTGGATTCAGCGGCTACCAGGACTTCAAGATGTCACTGATTCCGCAGATACTCCGGGGGGGGCTCGGAATCGGCTCGGCATCCATGAAAGGAGATGCCCTCGATTGGCGCGGTACCGTGGCGGAGCGGGCCGGTGATACGGCTCTAAACAGCATTCGGGGTGTAAATGGGGAAATTCTCGCGGTGGTCGCTGAAAAGGTGCTTTCTGCTCGAAGAGTTATAACCGCGGGTCTGGGCGGCGCCGCCGGTGTCGCCTATATTCTGGCAGACTCGCTTACCGCTCTGGGCTTACTCTGCGTCTGTTCCCACGATCCCTCATACCTGCAGGTGCTTCCGGAATCACTTGGCGAGGGTGACTTGATATTCGGGATTTCTCACTCGGGAGAAACCGAAGAGATTGTCAGGCTGATTACCCGCTGCGGTGAGAAACGTGCGGGAACAGTCGCCATTACCAATTACGAAAAAGCTCCCCTGGACGAAGCTGCGGAGCTCACCCTGTTCACTTCCTGTAACGAAGATCTGTTCGGCAGCTATTCCCCGATTACTCGAATCAGTGAGCTCGCCGTGGTGGTTGCGCTTGTCGAACAATTGAGCAAGTCGCCGGGAGCAAACCTGTTATGAAAAGCTATGTTCTAGCGATTGATCAGGGAACATCCGGGAGCAAAGCAGTGCTGCTCGACGAACAAGCCGAGATAGCTGGCGTATCAGAAGTGTTTACTATTGATCCGCTCAAAAAAGATACGGGGCAGGTAGAATACTCGCCCGGAAAGCTTCTGAGCAGCGTAATCGACGC
>JABGPX010000653.1 GCA_018644745.1 Spirochaetales bacterium | reverse complement strand
AACGCATCCTCACATATGCTGTCGATATGACTCCTAATCAATGGATCAAAATGAGATCTCCTCTTGGCAGTATAGATATTATGAAAATAAAGTAATATGGATAGATTGAATAAAAGGCCTCTCTGAATACTGCCGCTATGACATCCGGCATATGCGAAACATAGGAGACACCATGATTCTATACGGAAAGTCAGACGAATCAAATGTGGGTTTTTCGATATGTCCTATAATCTTGCAGCGCCGGGAGGAAGGATGAATTCACGCGACCGCTTCATCAAGGCTTTGAGGAACGAGATTCCCGACAGAGTACCTGTCGCTCCGGACATATCTAACATGGTTCCCTGCCGGATGACCGGCAAGCCCTTTTGGGATGTCTATCTTCACCAGGATCCGCCGCTCTGGAAGGCCAATCTTGATGCGCAGCGTTACTTTGGACTTGATGCATGGCTCAGCAGGGGAACCCTCGATTTCACGATCGAATCCACCAATGAAATCTCCCATCGCATTATCGAACAACGGGAAGACAGGATTGTTCGCGAGACGACGATTCGGAATCGGCTTGGAACAATAAGTAACCAAACCCTTTACTTTCGGGCCGACTCGCCTTGGGCAGCCTCTAAATGGATAAAAGATCCTGTGAAGGATATTCCGTGTTTCATAGAAAGTCTAGGTACAATTACCGGATACACGACAGAAACGCTTGGTCATTTGAAGCGGGAGATTGGTGATGAGTTTGCCCTCGGATTTGGCGGACTCCGATATCCGGGGTTTCAGTACTGGGTGAATATATTCGATGGTGCTCTGGAGCAAGTCCTCGATGTTCACCTGGAGCGGCCCGACCTTCTCGAAGCGCTTCGCACCGCGGAGCACGAGCGAAACATGACCATGCTTTCTCATTACCTTAAACATGATCCGGATTATCTATTTCTTGGGGCTTCGGGAACAATCACCCTGGCTTCTCCGGATCTCTTTCGTACATATGGATTGCCGACATTGAAGAGCATTACCGCGAGCGCCGCAGAGCGGGATATTCCCACGCTCCTGCATTCCTGCGGTCGATCGGTCGACCTTCTTCGTATATGTGCCGAGGAAACTGATCTTGGAGCAATTAATCCTCTCGAACCGCCGCCGATGGGGGATGTAGACCTGTCCGAAGTGAAGAAGGATTTCGGCGGTACTCTCGCGCTGATGGGCAACCTCCACACTACAGATGTCATGCTCCGGGGTTCGAAGCAGGATGTAATAGAAGCGGCACGTAAGGCAATAGAGGATGCAAGCGGGAAAGGCGGCTTTATCCTTTCCACAGGAGATCAATGCGGCCGGGATACTCCCGATGAAAATCTTTTCGCGATGGTTGAAGCAGCCGAGAAGCATGGGTGGTACTTATAGGGCCGCGGAGGTCAAAGCATTAGTCTGAAGAGGCGGCCTCAAAGTACTTCCTAAGCTTTTTTTCCGTATCTGAAATATGAACCTGAACGGCCTCGGTTACCCGGGATTGATCTCCTGTCAGTATTGCGTCGAGAACCAGCTGATGATTACCCGGCAGAGTTGTTATATCAACATCCGGTTCGTAGCTCTTCTTGATCTCTTCAAACATAAATGAGCGAAGAGTCTTGTATAGAGATGAAAAAAGCGGGTTGCCACCGGCGCTTATTATTTCGTGGTGAAACTCATAATCTGCGACTGCCAGGCTGCTTATTTCTTTGCCCTTTACCGCGGCCTCCATGTCTTTGATTAGATCTTCAAGCTTTGTGATAACCGGCTTCATTTCGCCCGGATTAGCTTCCAACGCCGCGGTAAGACTGAGGATACTCCACAGTTCAATAGCGGCGCGGGTTTCCACCAGGTTAAATACATCATCTGTTCCAAGGAGAATTGACCAGGTGAGTGCCTCCGATGATACAGAGTTGCTGTCACATACAAAGGTACCCTTTGAGGTTTTTGATTCCAGAACACCGAGGTAGTTAAAGGTTTTTACAGCTTCTCGAATAGAAGATCTGCCTACGCCGAATCGTTCGGCAAGTTCCTGTTCCGTCGGAAGCCGGTCGCCGGCCTTGTAGTCACCGGAAGCAATCAGCGTTCTGATCTCTTCCATTACCTGCTCAACAACGGTTCGCTGTCTGATTTTCTCCTGGCACATATCCCCACCGGTGTATTCTGATAGGCCCTTGAAGCCCGTGCTTGTTCAGTATATAATATTATCAGACAAAGTAAAGGGTTCAATAGTATGGAGGAACCAATGGATGATACAAAGAGTCCGCTGCAGATAATGACCAGCACAACCCGGACCTGTCTGTGGAATGATTCGGCTTCAGTCCGGGAGCTGGAGTATTCTATCAGTCAGGGCGCGGTAGGTGCGACATGCAATCCTGTAATCGTACTTCATGTTCTTAGCAAAGAGATGGATCTGTGGCGTGACAGAATCAAGGAATTAATCACAGAGATGCCGACAGCGACGGAAGATGAAATCGGCTGGCGTCTCGTAGAGGAAATCTCTCAGAAAGGCGCGGAACTGCTGCTGCCTATATTCAAGGAACACAATGGTAAAAACGGCAGACTTTCGATACAGACCGATCCCCGTTTCTATCGGGATGCGGACAAGATGGTCGAGCAGGCGGTTCATTTCTCCGAATTGGCCCCAAACATGATAGTAAAGATTCCGGCAACCGAAGCCGGCATAAAAGCGATGGAAGAGGCAACGTACCGAGGCGTGAGTATAAACGCCACGGTAAGCTTCGCTGTACCCCAGTGTATAAGCGTAGCTGAAGCAGTAGAGAACGGTCTGCGCCGCCGGGAAGCCGAAGGAAAGGATATTTCTACCATGGGTCCCGTATGTACAATCATGGTTGGCCGGGTTGATGACTGGCTGAGGATAGTGAGCGAAAAAGAAAATGTAATAACCGATCCAGGTTATCTGGAGTGGGCGGGAGTAGCAGTTTTCAAGGAAGCTTACAGGCTTTTTCAGGAGCGGAAGTACCGGATACGGCTTCTTTCGGCTGCATTCAGGAATCACATGCATTGGAGCGAGTTCATCGGCGGCGATGTGGTTATTTCTCCTCCCTACAAATGGCAGGTGCGGTATAACGGCAGCGACGTGGAAGCTGTCTCTCGGATAGACAAGCCGGTAGATCCGGCGATCGTCGCTGAGCTGCGGAAGAAGTTTCCCGATTTCGTAAAAACCATCGATGAGCATGGAATGACCCCGGCAGAATTTGATACATACGGTCCCACTTTGCGGACGCTGCGCCAGTTTATAGAAGGGTGCCATGAGCTATCGAATCTTATAAGAGATTTTATGATCCCGAATCCGGATGTGTAAAGGAGATACAAAGCTGAAGGAAAAGGCACGCGTGTGCATGATTGGGGCGGGCAGTATGGCAAACAATGTCCACTACCCGTCTCTCGCGTCGTTTGATGACGCAGAGATTGTCGGTCTTTGCGAGCGCGACCGCGGTCGGCTGGATAGCACAGCCGATAAATACGGTATTGCCGAAGAACGTCGCTACTTTTCAGAGGGCTACGACGACTATCAAAACATGCTGGAAGAATTAAAGCCCGACGGGGTGTATGTAATCGGGCAGCCCCACATCATGTACGACATCTGGAACTGGTGTCTGGATAACTGATAGGAACTGTCATTTAGGGGATTTGGCGATTTTTCGCCGGAATTCGAGTTTTGGTCCGAACTACAACTGATTCCGCCACCCGACGGCGCCGATCGCTGGATCACCGGACAGCTCTACGGATGGTTCGGCGAAGAACGCATCGCCCAGGAGATGGTGCTCGGTATTGGCGGTGTCCGGGCGCTGCGGGCGCTTAACGAATCTGTCGATTGTTATCACTTCAACGAGGGGCACGCGCTCTTCGCCGGGTTCGAGCTTATGCGTGAGAAAATGGATGATGGGGCCGATTATCCATCCGCTTTGGCCAGTACCCGGGCGGAGGTGGTTTTTACCACCCACACTCCGATAATTCAAGGCAACGAGTCCCATCCCATCGACCGTATTGTTTATATGGGGGCGAATCTGGGATTTTCCAAGGAGCAGCTGGTTGAGTTGGGCGGAGAGCCGTTCAATATGACTGTCGGCGCCCTGCGACTTTCTAAAATCTCAAATGCCGTCGCTCAGCTCCACGGGCAGACCGCGAATGAAATGTGGCGCCACGTACCCGACCGGTCTGAGATATTAGCCATTACCAATGCTATCCACCGGCCAACGTGGGTAGACCAGCGTCTTGCGGATGCGGAATCAGACGACTCTTTCTGGAGTCTTCACATGGAAAACAAGCTTCTTATCGGCTTTTCCAGGCGCGCCGCCCCGTATAAGCGGAGTGATTTCATTTTTTCGGACGCATTAAAAGCACAATCCCTTCTCAAGGACAGGACGATTCAAATCATCTTCTCCGGCCGCGCTCACCCCCTCGACGATACGGGGAAGGGGATCGTCGAGAAGCTCCATGCCAAAAGCATCGAATATCCGGAGTCGGTGGTCTTTCCGCAGAATTATGATATGGAAATAGGCGCTCGCCTTACCCGCGGGGCCGGTGTCTGGCTCAACAATCCGCGACGTCCAAAAGAAGCCAGCGGGACGTCCGGGATGAAAGCTGCCATGAACGGCGTCCTCAACCTGAGTGTGCTGGATGGGTGGTGGCCCGAGGCGTGTGAACATGGCGAAAACGGGTGGCAGTTCGGCGACGCCTTTTCAAGCGAGGCGACCGACGAACACGACAGCCACGACCTGGAGGCCCTGTACCGCTGCCTGAATGAAGAGGTTATTCCGACCTACTACAACGACAGGAGCCGCTGGATATCTATGATGCGCCGGAGTATCGAATCAACGACTACGCAATTCGGGGCGAAACGCATGCTCGATGAGTACTACGAGCTGATGTACTCGAAATAGCTTTCCGGCCTCGTCCTGTAGATAACACTCGCATTTCCTGACTTGCTGGTGAAAGTTAGCTGAACCCGATCTCCATTTGATCAGCGACAGTTTGCAG
>JABGPX010000383.1 GCA_018644745.1 Spirochaetales bacterium | reverse complement strand
ATGCGGCGGGATACTGACAAGCCGAGACCGGTTCCGCCGGTCTCGCTCTTTGTCGTAAAGAAAGAAGTTTGAATCATTGATAGGTCTTCCTCTCGAATGCCCGCGCCTTCGTCGATCACGTCGATCCAGACGCATGTATTCGCTCGGTCAAAAGATGTTTGTATTGATATAGCTTTATCCCGGCTCGTTAGAGCCTGGCAGGCATTCTGCAGCAGGTTGAGTACAACCTGCTCAAGGCCGATTCTATCCGCTTGAATAACTGGAAGATCCGCTTCGAGATCAAGGGAAAAACGATCGCTTGCCTGATTGATCATGTGCCGGGAAAGATCTACAACTGTACTCACAATTGAGTTCACTTCCGTCGGCTCAATCTTTACCGCCGGTCCTCCCTGGACAAACCGCTTGAGTTCTTTCACGATGTGATCTATCCGTTTTGTGCTTGCTTCTATCTCATCTATTGACGAAAGAGCGGCTCCCTTGAACTCATCATAAGACATCCCGGCAATTCGGATAGTTTCATCTAGTTCTTCGTTTGATTCCGCCAAGGGAAGCAGGCTGCGCAGCCCTTCGGAAACAAAACGGGTGTTCATCGAAATAGCCTGGTTTGGGTTGTTTATTTCGTGAGCCATTCCCGCCACAAGCTCTCCGAGGGACGCCAATTTGTCCGTTCGCAGGAGCTGCTGCTGTTGCGACTGAAATGCTTCTTCCGCGTTCTTTCGCTCGGTGATGTCTCGAATTATCACGACATCGGCGGTTTCTCCCTGCCAGACGGTGGAGGCCCCGGTAATTTCTACTGGAACCGTGTGGCCATTCTTGTGAATTAAACGCGTCTCGTAGGCTCGGCGGCTGCCGCCGCCGGAGATCAGGTCGGGAAATATTGCGGTAATGGGCCGCACCTCGTCCGGGTGAAGCAGATCCGTGAAGTGAAGGCCTGCCAGTTCGTCGACAGGATACCCGGCGATTAAAGTAGCTCTCAGGTTGGCGTATAAGAGGTGCCCCGATGTTGAGAGGAGCAGGATCGAGTCGTTAGCATTTTCGGCGAGTGCTTTGAAATTTCCTTCCGCGTTTTCTAAGGAGAATGCCATCGTATTGAATCCCCGGGCAAGCTGCCCGATTTCGTCCTGAATGCCCTCGGCAACCCGTACGCCGTAGTTTCCAGAAGATACCTGCTCGACGGCCCTGGATAGTCTGGCAAGAGGTATCATGAGTTCTCTTCGAAAGGCGATGGGGAAACCGAGTATTACTATACCCGCGGCAATCAATACACCGAGTATCATCCTAGACGCAAAACGGTGAACTTCCATTCGGTATTGCCTGTAGCGAAAACCGACAAAATAAGCGGCTCGCACGGATCTAATTTTGTACATGAAAAAGAAGCTGTCCGGATTATCAATATCAAGATACAAGAAAGTTGGACGCATACCCCGTTGCTCCGGGATTAATCCTTCGGACCAAACGGCGCTTTCATCAGATATTCGTTCTGTCCACTCGCCTGTTATATCTTCGGCGAGATATGCAACAGCGGTATTGTTTGTCGACACCGGCAGCATGAATGCGATACTCGGCGGAACCTGCCCGAGTCCGCCTGAATCCAGAACGAGCTGGGCGATATCCACATCATCCCGGTAGCGGCTTCCCAGGGTGCTGTGAACCAGCGGCATGAGAGACGCGGATGCCACTCCGAAGGCAATCATAATCACGGCAAGCGGAATGCCGACCAGTTTCGTGATAAAGCTGATTGGCTGAGTTGAGTTATTCACATACACCACGAATATCACAAGACAGGTCAGCAAGGAACCGATATTAAATAGCAGTGTGTATGTCTCTCTGTTCATTACACCGGTTTGATAGAGAAGATAGAGAAGCGATATTATTGTCGTGGCAAGTGAGAGCAGGGCGAAGCTGCGTGTCGATACCGCGGCCTGTCCCTTGGGGAGCACCAGGCAGCCCAGCGACCCAAATATGCCCGGTTTGACTTCGGTATGAGCGCGCGAGAAACGCACCATTTTTCTCAGCAGTACGCCGATTGCCCACAGGTAGAATATCAATACCAGGATACTTATTCTCGCGTCAAAGGTACCTGCAAAGTACTGAGCCTTGAAGTCGTAGACTTCCGGAATGTTGCGAAGAAAGAAAAGGGAAACCCAGATTACCGCCGCAGCGCCGAAGGATACCCAGAGCACGATGCTCGCTTCTCTCTTATAGGTGTTTTCGCGATAGTGATATGAGAATTGGATCAGGCACGCGACCCCGAATACGATGGCGTTGGATGTCTGTGACACGGCTAATCCGGTGTTTGTGAAGAACGAGTAGCGGACCGTGTAGGAGAGAAGAAGCATGAAAAGGATACCCAGGTATCCGGCGAGATACCGGGTGTCCCTGGGTTTGTTTTTGACAACAAGCAGATACGCGGTGATAAGGCCAAGGAGGATTGTTGTGTTGAGGGAGCCTACCGAGAGTGTCCCGAATCGAAGCCAGGTCACTCCTCTGCTCCGTCTTTCCGGTTCAGCCGCAGGAGCCGCTTGCTCAGTGCCTGAGGAGTAAGCCCGAGAATGCCGGCGGCGATGGCTTGATTTCCTTTTGAGCGTGTAAGAGCTTCCTCAATGAGCTGCTGCGTAAGCGTCTTAATAGTCGGCAGCCTGTCAGGAAAATCCATTGTGCTGTATTCGACCGACAGGCGTGGTAGATCCCCGGTATGGCCCATTGCTTCCCGGAACGGTTGAATAGAGAGCATTTTCTCCCGCTGTTTGCTCACTGCGTTGAAGATCATCGATCGGAGCTCTCGGAGGTTGCCCGGATAATCGTAAGTTCCCAGCAGAACGAGAAGCTCTGGAGGCACTGTGAGAATTTTTTTAGACAGGCTATCTGCCGCGTCTTTGAGAAAGTGATCGAGGAGAAGAGGTAGATCCTCTTTTCTATCCCGCAGCGGGGGAATCCTTATCTCGTGAGTTTGGAGCCGGTAATAAAGATCGCGGCGGAACTCGTCTGCGGCAACCATCGATGGAAGGTCTCTATTTGTCGCCACGACAAAACGGGCGCCGGTGGTACGAATCACATCCGAGCCCAGGGAATAGTATTCCCGCGATTCCAGCAGCCGCAGCAGCTTTATCTGGCATGAGCTGGACAAATCACCGATTTCATCGAGGAAGAGGGTACCTTCATCTGCCTGCTGAACCAGCCCTTTACGGATCTGATCTGCCCCGGTATAAGCGCCTTTTGTGTGGCCGAAGAGGGTGTCCGTGAACATGGTTTCATCCAAACCGGCGGTATTTACCTTTACCAGGCCGCCGGCCCGATCACTGGCATTATGAATCGATTCGGCGAATAGCTCCTTTCCGGTGCCGGTTTCTCCGGTAATCAGCACCGTTTCTCTCGTCGGCGCGATCGCTTCTATAAAACGGAATATCGATTTCATCTTGTAGCTGTCGGTAATAATACTCCTGAAGTATTCTGGATTCCCAACTTCATTGTCGAGCATGTTCTTCCTCAAGTTGAGGTATCGGCGAGAAAGGCCTCTTACGTCGATCGATCTGCGGACACCGCTGATAAGCCGCGCCGGCTCCACCGCTTTCACCATATAGTCGAAAGCACCGTTTTTTATACACCGGATTGCCGTATCAATTTCTCCAGATGCGGTGATGATTATTACCGGGATCTCGGGAAACCGCTCCTGGATCTTGACGAGAAGTTCGTCGCCTGTTATATGCGGCATAGAAAGGTCGAGCAGTATCGTTTCAGCACTGTTTTCGCTGATTATCTTCAGCGCGTCTCTCGGGTCCTGACAGGTAATTATATTATCTATTCCTTCGGCACGGAGGACTTTTGTTGTGCTGGAAAGAATTGCTTCTTCATCGTCGACGATTATTACCGGCAGTGTAGGGAACGGTTTGCGCGTCATTGACGGTCCTCCAGTAAACATGATCTATTCAACTATAGTTTAGGTGCTTTGCCGGGTCAAATGCGTTTTAGGAGCCGCTGGATAATGGAAAAAAGCCCAGTATTTTCGAATCATGATCTCATGCTTGCCGCGATGAGGGGAGAGAAAACCAGCTGTGTTCCCTGGGCGCCGCGCATGGATCTTTGGTCCATCGCTCAAAAGACGCGGGCTTCGCTGCCCGGCGAATTCAAAGATCTCAATACCGTTGAAATTGCTGAAGCTCTCGGCGTCGGATGCCACGCGGTAAGAGGAGATGTCACGCTGCTCAGGAAGCCCGGCAGCCTTGCTCTGCGGGGTCTTGGATTTGATAACCATCCGGACTACCCGTACACCGTGACTCCCGGAAATCTTCTTGTCAATTATGAAATGAAAGACGATGTACATAGCACCCTGATTAAAACCTCGCATGGTGATGTCTCATTTCAATTTAAACAAACCGCAGAGATGCGGACCGCCGGAATATCACTGCCGTTTATTCTCAAGTATCCCGTTCAGACAGTCCATGATCTGGATGCGGTGGCCGAGGTATTCGAAGACTTGAGAATCACGCCGACTCCAGACGCATATGCCCGGTTTCATCATCGGGTTGGAGATAGCGGTGTCGCTGTGGCAAGCGGTTGTATCGCCGCATCGCCAATGCACCTGCTGCTGCATGAATTGGTGGCAATGGACACGTTCTTTTATCTCTATCATGATGCTCCTGGAGAAATGAGAAAATTCTGTTCCCGTCTTGAACCCTTTTTTGAGTCACTTCTTGATGCTTCCCTCGCCTGCAAAGCCGAAGCCGTGTTTTGGGGAGCGAATTTTGACCGTGATTTGACCTGGCCTCCATTTTTTGAGTCTGAGATTCGTCCCTGGCTGAAAAGGGTTTCACAGAAGCTCCACTCCGCCGGCAAGCTGCTGATCTGTCATACCGACGGGGAGAACTCCGGGCTGCTCGAGCTGTATCGCGGCTGCGGTTTCGACGTAGGGGAATCGGTTTGTCCCTCGCCGATGACTTCACTTGCTTTGAGCGAGGTGAGAAAGGGTATGGGCGACGGAATCTGCGTGTGGGGCGGTGTG
>JABGPX010000213.1 GCA_018644745.1 Spirochaetales bacterium | reverse complement strand
CACAATCAGCTTTCCACGGGCCCGGGAAAAACTTACGTTTAGCAGCTGAGCGGAATTACCATTCAAGCTATCACCAGACAGGAGAATCCCAGGCTTAAGTGGATATGTATCGACCATATCAAAAATCACGACATCCCTTTCGCCGCCTTGAAACCGGTGTATTGTCCGGCATTCTACCCCGCGAACTCTGCGCTCCGAAATAAGCGCGCGAATTCGGCGAGATTGGTCGACATACGGGGTAATAATTGCCACGTCAATATCCCCGGTTTCCCTTATTTCTGCTGCTAGATCAACGCAAATCGCCGCGCTCGAGGAATTGAATCTGGAAAATCCATCCTTTTGTTTTTCACATGTTCCCAATCCCTTCATATCAACGAGTGTTATCGCGGAGCCGCAAAATGGCGCGATATCTGCTATTCGAGCCATTTGGACCGTACTTTCGGCGTTTCGCAGCACCCCATTATAAAAAAAAGAGCTGATGAGATTCCCAATCTCAGGATGCATTCGATACTGGACGTCTAACAAGGCAACGACCGGACTGGCAATCGGGTCCGGCGCGGTTACTTCGAAAATGCTACGACCCATGGCTCTATATACAAAAGGATCTTTCGACTGAACTATTGGCGGTAATTGCTTCGGGTCGCCGACAAAGAACACCTGACTTTTTGCAATACAGGCGCAATAGAACACCGCCGGCAATACCGCCATACCTGCCTCTTCAATTATAACCACATCATAGCGTTGATCGAGCAAGGTCGGATTCACGTACATCGCCGCCATCGTTGTTAGTGTCAACCGGGCTTCATTAGTGATGCGGGATTCAAGCTCCGCTTTCCTCCGTCCCTCTATCGATATCCTTTCTCGGGTAGCCCTCAAATCGGCTTTCGCTACCGCCTCTTTCTCACCAAGCATGGAAGCACGCTGTGGCAGAGACAATTCAGCGAATTTTACAACTTCATCAGGATCAAAGACTTCCCTCAGGAGGGACGGAGGAAGGTTTTTCAGCGGGTCTTTTGTTGATTCAAGCTCAAAAAGATCATACTGATCGGGATTCTGTAGCTCTTCGAGCATTTCTCTCAAGTGAGGGACGGAGGACAGCTGTTGCTCCAATCGATTCAAGTCGGCGTATAACCCCCGCCGTTCATCTTTCTCCCTGGCAAGAAGCCTTTCGGAAATTTCGGAAAGACGCGCACCGTACGATTCGGAGTCAGAATTACCCGTTCTGAGGACCTGTCCATCATCAATATAAGGGTGAATCTCCTCGTGATCATTGAGTTTTTCAAGAACCTGATCAACCGCAGCGTTTGTGGTTGAAGCGACGAGCACCCGTTTGGCCGATCCCAGCAATTCCAATAACAAACATGCCAATGTGCTTGTTTTGCCGGTGCCCGGCGGTCCCCACACAAATGCCAAATCAGAGCCGAGACAAAAGCGGATTGCCGATTTCTGGCTTTCATTGAGCTGATTAAAAGTGCCAGCCATGACCGAAAAAGAATTATTCGACTTTATTTTGCCGAATGCACGAAAAGCTGACTCAAAAAAGAATCCTCCGTCCCTCTCGACTCGGGTTTTGCCAGATTCAGCCAGACGCTCGAGCGCGGCGATCAGGCGCTCATAGAGAAACCAAGGATATACAACCAGGGAAAAAGGTCCCGTGGTCAGAGATATTGAGGCCTTACTACAAATCACAATAAAATCTGATCCTAACTCCTGTACAGAAACCAGCATTGAACCGCCGGCAAAGCGGAGTTCACATTCAACACCTGGAACGAGTTTGTCAGTATTCAGAGGTAAGTCAAATTTATAGATTGTCTCTCCGGTTGGAACCGGGAGCTTTTTGCCTGGTCCGAGACTTATCTCGAAAGTTCCAAGACGGCGTTTCATTTCCGCCATTTCTATTTGAATCGCCCTCGAAAAGACTTGAGTAAATTGTTCCAGGTTGGATCTCATGACATATCAGTATAATATCCACAACGCGATTCCTCTATACAAACACGCCATCTCCACAGCAAAAGCTAACGACAATAGCTGTCTGGACCGCGCATTGAACTCTTGTTTTACTGAAGAATCCAATATACGCTGTGTTATTAAGACTATTTATCAATAATTATCATCTTTAATTGCGAGGGGAATCCTTTCATGAATGAACTTGCACAAGTAATCGCCGTTGACGAAACCAAGTGTGTAAACTGCCACACATGCATAGACGCATGCCCCGTAAAGTACTGCATCGACGGAAGCGGAGATACGGTATCGATTAACCATCAATTATGCATCGGCTGCGGCAACTGCATTGAAGCCTGCACCCATGACGCACGCCTTCCGGCTGATAATTTTGACGCATTCATATCAGCCCTTCAAGCCGGGCAAAAAGTCGTAGCAATAGCTGCGCCTGCAGTCGCTTCGAATTTTCCGGGTTCATATTTACAATTAAATGGTTACTTGAAGTCCCTCGGTCTTGCCGATATTTTCGACGTCAGCTTTGGAGCTGAGTTGACAGTGAAGTCGTATCTCCAGCACGTCGCGGTAAACAGCCCGGAGGTGATTATTGCCCAGCCATGCCCGGCTATCGTCACTTATTGCGAAATTTATCAGCCGGAGCTTCTTCCTCATCTTGCGCCCGCTCATAGTCCTATGCTTCATACTATTCAGATGATTAAATCCTTCTTCCCCGAATACAGCGATTATAAGGTCGCAGTACTTTCGCCATGCTTGGCGAAACGCAGGGAGTTTGATGAAACCGGTCTCGGCGACTACAACGTAACCTACAAAATGATAAACCAGCACCTGAAAGATCAAAACATCAATCTTGATAGCTATCAGCCAGAAGATTTCGCGACTCCTCTGCCGGAGCGGGCAGTGCTTTTTTCGACCCCTGGTGGGTTGAAGCAGACCGTGATGAGAGAGAACGGCGAACTGGAATCAGCAATTAGAAAGATCGAAGGGCCCGAGATAATTTACGACTACCTGAAGAAACTCCCGGAAATGCTCTCAAGGGGCATGAACCCTCTCCTTGTTGACTGCTTAAATTGTGAGCTGGGATGCAATGGCGGTCCCGGCACATTAAATCAAGGGAAATCACCTGATGAGGTCGAGTTCTATATCAATCAGAGAAGAATAGAAATGCAGGTTGAATATGAGAAAGGCGGTTTTGGCAAAGCTGATTTGAAAAAACGTGTAAACAAGGTACTCGGAAAATATTGGAAACCCGGTATCTATGACAGAACATATATTGATCGGTCATCGAATAACACTATTAGAGCCCCTAACAATCAGCAGCTCCAGGAAATCTACCAGAGTATGCACAAATATGAAGAAGCGGATTTTTATAACTGTTCGGCCTGCGGCTATCATAGTTGCGAAAATATGGCAAAAGCAATATTCAATGGGCTGAACAAAGCTGAAAACTGCCATTATTACAAACACCGGACTATCGAGATGGAACACGAGGCGTACGAGCAAATTTCTACACGTCTTCATCTGGAAATCGAGAAATCAACAGCTCTAATTGAGGGTATAAAGGAATCCCTGGAAACGGTAAACGAGAAAAGCCAAGGGCAGTACGCTTCTTTAGAACAATCGTCGGCGTCTGTCGAAGAGATGGTATCTTCCATTGGAAGTGCGTCGAAGATCGCGTCAGATCGGCAGGCTGCCGTATCCGAACTTATATCGATGGCAAGGAAGGGTGGAAAAGACCTGAACGAGACAGTTTCGGGAATTGAAGGCATCGCCAAATCTGTTGCGAACATAAACGAAATGATAAACGTGATAAACAACGTTGCATCGAGCACAAACCTGCTGTCAATAAACGCGGCAATCGAGGCTGCCCATGCAGGTGATTCCGGGCGCGGTTTCTCGGTTGTAGCGGAAGAAATTCGTAAATTAGCTGAAACAACCGCCGAAAACTCCCGAACAATCTCGATAACGTTAAAAACCATAATCTCCGGTATTACCGATGCTTCGGAAAAGTCCAAAGCTACCGGTTCAACGGTTACCGGCATTATTGATGAGATACTTGAAGTCACCGACAGCTTGAATCAGCTAACTGATTCGATGCATGAAATGTCATTGGGAAGCGGTCAGATCATTGACGCAATTACCCATTTAAAAGATATCTCCTATCAAGTGAAAGATTCCTATAGCGAAATGTCATCTAGCATGACCACGATGGGTGATATCATCAGCACAATAAATGCAATTTCCAATGAAAATGTAGATAATTTGCAGAAGGTTACTGCAGAATAAAAGCTACATTGATGTACGGATATCGTCATAGCCTCACATTAATGTAGCCTTGTTCACCCGTTACAACATTTGCGTTCCCGGCTTCAAAATTGCAGGAGCGAGGTTCTATTCACATAACTCCATGCCCGTAAGGCAATTGCGGGCTCCCATTCATCATCTCATGTCTGCTGCAGGTTTCCCGCGATGAATTCTGCGACTTGGCACATAGTTTGCATTTCTGTGACTGACAATAATCAGGAGTTACAGATGAAACTACGCATACTACTCTTTTTCGTTCTAACTTTTCTTACATCAGTTTCCGGCGCATTCGCCGATTCGGTAACAGAGACATTAGATCTTTTCAGTCAGGCCTTCGATATGATCTGGCTAATCCTCGCGGCAGCTCTGGTGTTCTTTATGCAGGCAGGCTTCGCTATGGTCGAAACAGGTTTAACCAGAGCAAAGAACGCCAACAACATACTCATGAAGAATCTGATGGATTTTTCCGCCGGCGCGGTTGCCTTCTGGGCAGTCGGATGGGCGTTGATGTACGGCGTATCTAAAGGAATTATCGGTACTGACCAGTTTTTTCTCAGGGGCGCGGATTCCGCTATGTTCAGAGATTGGATGTTCCAGGTCGTTTTTGCCGCCACAGCCGCGACGATTGTTTCGGGTGCGATGGCGGAGAGAACCAAATTCACGTCATATCTCGTGTACAGTGTCTTTGTTTCGGCGCTGATCTACCCAATCAGCGGCGGGTGGATTTGGAACGGCGG
>JABGPX010000287.1 GCA_018644745.1 Spirochaetales bacterium | reverse complement strand
CAGGAGATCCTCATACCGGGTTTAACATCGGCGACTACCGTTGGAGCATACAACGCTCCGCTCCGCTCACCACCGGTGACGATTCTCGCTCCGTCGGCTACCGCCTGATTTACCCATGTCTCCACACGTATGGCTTCCTTTTCCGTGACCATCGCGCTTATTTTGGTGTCTTCAGCCAGCGGATCACCGGCTTTGATGGCTTCAACCGGCGTTCGTACAGCCTCCAGATACTCGTCATAAATATCCTCATGAATAATAACTCTTTGGAGTGAGATACAGACCTGCCCGGCGTTGATGAAACCTCCTGTCGCCGTGGCCGCCGCGACTTGATTCATATCGGCATCGGGCAGAATAACCATGGGACAGCTGCTCCCGAGCTCCAACGATATTTTTTTGACACCCGCTATCTTCGTTATTTGCTCACCTACCGCGGTGCTTCCGGTAAAACTTATTTTGCGTACCCGCGGATCAGCGCATAGGGCCGGGCCGATCTCGGATCCCGAGCCGGTAATAGTCTGCAGTCCGTTCTCCGGCAGACCCGCTTCATACAAAATTCCGGTCAGTTTCAACGCTGCTAATGGAGTTTGATTGGCCGGCTTTAATATCACTGCGTTTCCTGTGCTCAATGCGGGTCCGATTTTGTGCATAACCAGCAGCAGGGGATAGTTGAAAGGGGTGATTGCCACTACAACTCCGCAGGGCACCCGAGTGGTAAACCCGAGCTTATCTCTTCCCGCTCCCGCGTGTGCGTCTATTGGGAGGGTTTCGCCTCTCAACTGGGTTCCTTCGAATACCGCCAGTCGAAGCAGTTCGGCTATTCGGCCCGCCTCTCCGCGGGCTTCCCCAATCGGCTTTCCCGCTTCAAGACAAACCAGCTTCGCCAGCTCCTCAACACGCTGGTCTATCAGATCAGCCGCTCTATTTAGAATCGCGGCGCGTTCATGAGCCGGCATTTGAGCCATTACCGCCGCAGCTTTGCTCGCCGCTGCCAGGGCAGCGTCGATTTGCTCCGCCGTGGCCTGCGGAACCATGTCAACTGTATTACCTGTGAAGGATTGAACAACCGGTTTCATCTTTGGTGATTCGGTCCACTTACTATTGATGTACATTTTCATTGGTGAATTGTACCTTCATAAGCGGATCAGCGCAACTTTTTGGAGTGTGCCGAATTCTGTGGAAGTTATGCTGCGTGCGGCATCAGAGTTTACCGTGCCGAAAAGTAGCTAGATAAATGTATACACTTTGATCGGGCCGGTCTTGCCTTTCTCCCTCGCGTTGCCCAAAACCCGAAGCGGAAAAGTTTCTTCGAGCAAGGCCACTGTTGCGCTGCTTACAATGATGGGGTGCCCCGCCTTTTTTGTCAGGCCTTCGAGTCTTGATGCAAGATTCACCGCATCGGAAATCACTGTTCCCTGATATCGTTCCGCTTCTCCTACTATTCCCAGCATTGTTTTACCGGTGTGAATGCCTATGCCGATTGTTATGTTCGGAAACCTTCCGCCTTCCGAGGAGCCGTTGAGCTCATCAACTCTGGCTTGCATTTGCACAGCTGCGTGGAGTGCGTCATCTGCCCGGGTCGCGAAGAGAGCCATTATGGCGTCGCCTATATACTTATCAATAAAGCCGCCGTTTTCTCTCACAATCGGGCCGATCGCCCTGAGAAACCGGTTGAGGAAATCGAAGTTTTCCTCCGGTGTCATACTTTCGCTTATTGTGGTGAATGAGCGAATGTCGGCAAACAGTATTGTGATATCTCTTTCGATCTGATCGCCTAGGCGGATTTGAGTGATATCATCCTTTTTGAGAAATCCCAAAAATTCTTGCGGTACAAACCGCGAAAATGCCAAATTTTGTTCCCGGATAAGATTCTCCTGCCGGAAGTATGAGTACACAGGTAGTGAGCACAAAACCAGATAAAAAAGAGCAGGGCCTAACAGCAGAGGTGCGCTTGAAATAATATCAAGCCACTCGCCGGCCAGCTGAATCAGATAAGTCAATCCAAGTATGAGAAATGCAAGGAAGAAGAAGATGGCATACTTATTCTTTCGTTGTTTTATGATCATGTGCAGGCTTACCGTGATGTACATAAGTAACGGGAAGGTGATGGACAGGAGGTCTGACCATTCCGAAAATAGGCCGGTGAGCATTATGAGCAGATGCAAAATAAGGACTATAGCCTGTCCGCCGATCAGCGCTATAAATATTCTCCGCCAGCTATCGCTCATAAAGCCCAGATAGAAAAACATCAAAGAAATCGGCAGCAGGTCCCAGGCCAATTGAGGCAGATAAAAATCTATAATTGGTTCGATTGAAAAAAGTAAATTAATAACGTGAGAAGAAAAAAGTAGATACACCGAATAGGAAATTGAAAATAAACCAAACCAGATGAGAAACCAATCACGTCGCTGCCGGCGGGCAAAAAATACAGCGATCATTCCGCAGCCGATGATTATTGCCACAATGGCAAATATAACAGATGCCGCGTCGCTATAGAGATACAGTAGATTGAATCGTCCTGCCTCGCCTTCAATTATTGATGCATCGGAGAGGTATATTTCTTCCCCTGCGTAAGGATTTGATTCAGTTTTAAAGAAGACACATTCTCCCGGTATATAATTTTTCAGGGCGTAATACTGATAAGAAATCTTGTTTTTTGCGGGTGAGCCTACTGCTGCGAGCTCTTCGCCCAGGTAGAAGACCTGAACTTTTGTATCGTAGGATTCTACAATAAACACAGCGTCAATAAACGGCGTGCTGTTTTCCAGTAGAAAAACCGAAAGTTCCGGAAGCTGATAGTATTTCCAAAAGAAAGATGCCCGATCGAGTTCTTCTCCCGGAACTTCGTCCGAGCTTCGCCAATCTTTCGCCGAAAGTAATTCTTCGGATGTCCATCCATCTGTCGAAATCTGGGGGAGATCACCGGTATAAAAGAAAAACAGTTCCTCCGGTAGACTGTACGCATCAATTCTTCGGATGTGATCCTGTGCTTCCAGGGTTTTCAGCGCCAGGAGAATAAACGCGGTGTAAAGCGTCGCTTTGAAGACACCTTTTTTCATAATGAGTCCTGAGGTGATAGGTAGAGGCCGAATTGAGAGAGGGTCGGTCGAATCCGGGATGCGGCAATGAGCAATCGTATTTTTGATGCGGTTACCGCCGGAAATCGCAGAAGCCGTTTGTAGCCGACCACCGAACCCTCGGTTATACAGCGCCACCCGTCGCCATCAACAATTTCGAGACGAAATCCTTCTATCCGCTGCCCGTCACGAATGTATTCCTGAAGAAGAACGGTATCAAAGGTCGATGGCGCTGTGAGGTGAAACAACAGCTCGGCGGTTTCATCTCCGTCAGCCGCTGTCCAGTAGGTGCCCGGGGTGCCGTCTATGCACCGGTCAGCTTCGTGATGCAGTATTTCAGAAGTTCCCGGACCGACTGTCACGGTCCCGCCTTCGGTTAGGTTCATATCAAAAGTTTTTCGTAATACATCTCCGAGTTCTTTCGCCCGGGCGGCGTCATTTTCATGGATCAATCCTCGACGGTCCGGAGGAAAATTGAGCAGAAGGGTCGCGTTCCCTCCAACCGAACCATAGTAGATATTGAGCAGCTCTTCGAGAGCTCTAACTTGATTGTCTTCTGATTGATGATAGAACCAGCCGGGTCGTATGGACGTGTCTACTTCCGCCGGATACCAAACGAGCTTTGCCGCCTGAGAAATTTTACTCCGACTCCCCAAATCTGAATCTGTGGAAGTTATTTTTAAGCGGAATGTAGAATCATCTTCTTTCTGCGAAGCATCAGCGATCTTCTCCTGATCCTGAAGCTCCGCCGGTACCACGCTCCATTCGCTGTTGCGGCATACACCAGCTTCATTTCCGCACCAGCGGGTATCGGGTCCGCAGATGCTGATGCAGGCATTCGGCTGCAGTTCTCTGATTACTTCGTAATAGCTGTTCCAATCATAAACTTGCCTTTTCCCGTTCGGTCCTTCGCCGCAGGCACCATCGAACCAGAGGGTAAATAATTCGCCGTAGTTAGAGCATAGTTCGCGAAGCTGGTTCCTGAAATGCTCGTTGTATTTTGGAGAGTCGCCGTAGCTTGGCTCGTGCCGGTCCCATGGCGAGTTATAGATACCGAATTTCAGCCCTGCTCTGCGGCACGACTCCGCCGCGAGTCCGACTACGTCACCGGCAAAGGAACTGTTCTTCACAGAGTGCTCGGTGTACTTACTCGGCCACAGACAAAATCCGTCGTGATGTTTCGCGGTGATAATCAGACCACGCATTCCCGCCGACCTGGCAACAGCGGCCCATTGGTCCGTATCGAGGTTAGTCGGATCAAATATCTGCGGATCTTCAGTCCCTTCCCCCCACTCTCTGTTGGTGAAGGTATTTGGCGAGAAATGAATAAATCCGTAAAACTCGGTTTCCTGCCAGGATATTTGCCGTGGGTGAGGTGTGATACCTGCTGCTTCGGTGATAGTACTCATCTCTTTTGCCTCTCCTCTGTCTTGAGTTCTAAGCTAGCGCCGGGATGTAATTTCTGATATCCTTCCTGAGCGAAGGCTGTGTTGATAAAGGCCAGCATATTCTCCAGCGGTGTATCTCCTTCGACCGCGTGAGACGGCGAGAATATATATCCGCCATCCGCGCCGAGGGTCAGCAGAGCATTCGATTCCCTGGTTACGTCATCCACAGAACCAAAGGGAAGGGTATTCTGAATGCTCAATCCTCCATGGAAAGCGAGACGGCCGCGGTACTCGGGAAGCAGGCTGAATACATCCATTACCTCCGGTTGGAAAGGGTTAAAGCAGTTGAGCCCGGCTTCAATGAGATCATCAAAGAGCTCATCTACGTCGCCGCAGGAATGTATCATCACGTACCGGTTTTTCGATCGGATCTCTCGATATAAACGTTTTAAGCGAGGCAGAATGAACTGTCTCCAGTAATGGGGTCCCATAATGAGTCCACGCTGCTGCCCCCAATCATCACCCAGATAGATCGCGTCGATAT
>JABGPX010000214.1 GCA_018644745.1 Spirochaetales bacterium | reverse complement strand
TGTTCAGGTTTCTAAGCTTCCGGGAGCTATCGAGAAACGACGTGCCGTCGCAGAGAAAATACGAGGGGGTCTTGAGGGACATGCCGGGATCAACATGGGCTGGCAGGTAGCCGATACGGAAGGTGTGTATTGGTTTATGCGGATTCACATCGACGAAAAAAAGCTGACAGTCGGTAAAGCTGAGTTTTGCAAAGCCCTTGCCGCCGAAGGCATACCGGTAAATCCGGAATACCGGCATATTCCCGCTGAAGCGATTTGGCACAAAGAAAGGCAGACATTTGGGCAGAGCGGTTTTCCTTGGAGTGCCGACGATTACCAGGGAACCGGTACAGCTGTCTTTGAGCTTCCTAACGCGATTAAAGCGGCGCAGGAGCATTTCAACATTCATTTTCATGAGCGTTATGGTGAAAGAGAAGCCGATGACATATTGGCCGCTCTTTGTAAAGTAGAAACTGCATTTTTGAAGTGATTGACAGCTGAATCAGCAGACCATAAGATAAACCTAAGTAAACTCATACACTTTATAGGGGTTGAGGATGAAAAAATTGCTTTTGATTGCCTGTATCCTGCTGATTTCCGGGGGATTCGCCTTCGGTGAAACGCTTTTTGAAAAAATTGACCGGATGCATGAAGAAGAACTCCATCGCGAGAACTTCACACTTATAGAAGATTCCATAGCATCGACCTCCAACGCGATCGAGAAGTCTGAGCTGTACTGGCGCCTTGCGAGAACGACTCTGGAAATTGGTGACCTGCTGGAGCAGGAGGGTGCCGGCGAAGGCGTCATGCTTGATACCTTCATTGAGGCCGAAGAGTACGCTGATGAAGCGATCAGCTTGAATCCGAACAGCTATCAGGGTTATTACTGGAAATCCGCCAACATGGGAAGATGGGGTGAGACAAAAGGAATTCTTAACTCTCTCTTCAAAGCTAAGCCCATGCGGAATGTTCTTCGCCAGGCGCTGGAGATCTATCCGGAGCATCCGGATTCTTACTATGTCCTTGGGATTATGTACCGTAAGGTTCCGGGCAGACCCATTTCATTCGGCAGCTCCAATAGAGCCGTTTCTCTCGGCAGGAAAGCTATCGATGCCCATCTGGTGGAATTCGAGGCGGGAGAAGTGAACGATATAAAACTTTCCTACTACATGGAACTTGCTCGATCCATCGAATCAAGAAATTGGAGTGCGTCTAAGCGCCGAAAAGAAAAAGCCGGTAAAGCGAAAGATTACCGGAGTGAAACCGATACTCTCGAAAAGAATTTTGAGTATGAGGGAGTAGTGGATATTCCCGATATGTCGGACAAGGATGAGGCCATTGAAATAATGAGATGGGTGATCTCAGAATTTGGAAAGAAATCGTCTCTCAAGAATTCCGAGCAAGTCGATCTCGATGAAGCCCGCGAAGATCTTGAGACTTGGAGTAATTAACATCGGAGCTTAATATGCCGACGGATTACCGGAAGTACCGAAGATGGTTTACCCTCTTTGTCTTCGTGCTGATCGGCGGTTATTTAATCGGCATGGCCGCGTACGGAGAACCATTTTTTTTCTGGCAATATCCGTACAGCGGCCTTGGCGCGACCGAAACCATTAACGGGTATTCGAACCGGATTTCTATGACTGTCTTTATTGCCGACATGATCTCGGTCGGCATTATCTATTTTTGCATTGGAATTATTTTTATTCGTGATCGCCAGATACCGTTCAGAGTCTACCGAATATTGTTTTCCTTCACCGCGTCTTTCGGCGCCATAGTGGCGGCGCTTCCCCACAATCTATTCGATATTCAGCATAAATTCGGTTCAGGTTTCTTGGCAGGATCGGTTTGGATTCTGTCCATCCTTTTCATCACCGACGCTGCGGCCGTCTCAACCCGACGAAGGACGGTGATGCTTCATGCGATTCTCCACATTCCCATATTTGGTTATGCTCTTGGATTCGCCTTCGGATCTGACCTGGCTCATCTGTTTCAAAAATTCACTGTGACGGGTATTGCAATCGTTCTTTTGTTGAGCCTCGCCCGTTTATGCCGCGGAATTCCCGAAGTTCCAGCAGCAGCTCAACTCGACAGCTCAAAATTTGTCCGCAGATAGCCGTTATCGTTCGTACCGCCGCCTAAGAGTATCTGCTCTAATCGCCCAGAGCGCTCCTGCCGTCTCGGTTTAGCAGGCTTGCTTTGATTATGCTGCCGCCTTTCTTTGATTTGCTGTAAGAAAAAACCGCTTCCTCGACTTTTTTTCGCCTGTCATATGCGTCCTCGAAAAGCTCTCCCTGTTCGGGTTCTCCTGCCTGCTCCAGCGCGGTGAGTCCAACTCCTACGAGTCTGATCGGTTCGGTGCCGTTCCATCTCTTCTCGAGGAGAGAAAGTGCGGTATCAAAAACTTCCTCCGCGGAACTTATAAAATGCCGGAGAGTTGTTTGCGAGGTCGTAGTGGTGAAATCACTGAGCCGTAGTTTTAGATGGATAGTTTTTGATTTGAAGTTTTCGTTTAGCGTTCGAAACATTACCTGGTGTGATAGATCGAGTAGCGCCCGGCGGATCGCGTCCCGATCTTTTGTATCGGCACCGAAGGTTTGCTCGCTGCTGATCGACCGGCTTTTGGGCGCCAGGCTGTAAATACCCGGATTTATTCCGCGTACTACTCGATACAGATAAGTCCCCGCCGCTTTTCCAATCATCGCCTGCAAAAGCGGTTCCTGGAAGTTCCTGAGAGCCTGGATTGACATGATATTGAGCTCCTCCAGGCGTTCGAGTGTTTTCGCCCCAAGCCCCCATAGATCTTTAAGCCGAAGCTTGTCGAGAAACGCCTCCTCGTTTCCGGGCAGTACCCGATGGAGCCCATCCGGTTTCTCGAATTCCGATGCCAGTTTTGCCAGGTAGCGATTCGGTGCTATGCCGATTGAGATATTCAAGCCTGTTATTTCTTTTACTTTTTTTTTCATCGCTTTTGCTGCGTCTTCGGGTGATCCTAGGAGACGCCGCGTACCCGTCATGTCAATTGTGGCTTCATCGACGGATATCTGATGTACCACCGGGCTGAAATCATCAAAAACAGCCATTACCTCCTTGGATACTTCCTGATATCGGGACATCCGGGGAAGGAGGTAAATACCGTGTTTACATCGCCGGTATGCCTGCGATATCGGCATCGCGGAATGAATTCCGAATTTCCGTGCTTCGTAAGAACACGCCGAAACAACGCCGCGATGGCCGGGGAGCGCCCCTATAATTACCGGCTTGCCGCGGTGCTCGGGATGATCGTACTGTTCCACCGAAGCGTAAAACGCGTCCAGATCGACATGAAAAAAAATCGGCTCTTCCGAAGTCACTTTTTTAAACAGCCTATAGACCACATCGAAAAACCCACATTTTGTTTTGCCAACAGAATGGTTTCCCAAAAAAATCGGGGTTTTTCGTATGTGCTGCAGGTTTGTACAGCAGTAAAAAGAAATGCCCTATCATATGTTTACCTGTTTTATGGTACCTCAGGCCGGACGGACTGTCAATTCTCCTCACCGAAGGCGACTTGCTGTACTACCATCATGGTATGTTTGACCGCCATATTTTCTCCCGCCACATCGTGACTATAGGGGGGATCGAGGTACTCGGCGGAAATCTCAAATACCCCTCTTTGTGCATCAGGCAGAGTAATCTCAATCTGCAGGGGATTCGGCGGATACCGGCCAATGTGTATCTGCGCGCTTCCCGGTTTGCCGAACGAGAAGGGGAAAGAAGAGTCATATATGATAATCTCCTCGTCTGAGATCATATGCAGTCTGATTGAAGACGGCGTTCCGGCGGAGTTTAGGATTAAGGTATATTTCACCCTGCCGAGAAACCGGCTGGTATTTACTTCGATGTCGAGGGTTTCTTTACGGAGGGGAATGTCAATACTATAGGTTTGGTCTGAGGAGGATATTTCATGGGATTGATTGCCAGTATTTACTGTTATATTGCCCAGGGCCGCCGGACTGGTCAGCTTTATATAGCTGGTATTTTTTTTGATGTCCTGGATCTCTCTTACGTCAATTTCCTGCGGAGTTTCAGGAGAGAAGGGTGTGAGTACCGACAAGTAGGTACTGAGTCCCACGCAGCCGAGCCCGAGTATTGCATAGGTGAAGGTAAGTAGAATCCGTTTGTTCCTTTTTCGCGGATGACGGAACATGAAGTCGAGTCTTACAAGCATGAGAAGGAAGGGAAAGAGAATAAAGGCGATAATGAGATTACCTGTATTTCTGGATAGAATGAGCAGCTCAGCTATTTCCAGAGTCGGAATAGTAAATATATC
This sequence comes from Spirochaetales bacterium, assembly GCA_018644745.1. Next base: position 732 of record JABGPX010000214.1, on the reverse strand, counting down.
GAAAGCTGCTTTCAGGAGCCAAATCGGGCTGATAACAAGACAGAGAACTTTGAGTCCCCTTTTCGGCGTAAGCGAAAATAGGAATGCCCAGATTGTGGCCCAGAGCACATAGTAGGCAAGTGAGATATCGATTATTCCAAGGATGAAAATATCTGAAACAAGAATCAACAATACGCCGGCGCTGTAAAAGCGGCCGCGCTTGGGAAATGGAAGGCGCTTCAGATATCTGGACATCAATGAAAAGAGAAATACTGCTGTGGAAATTTTGAGAATAAAGAAAAGGGCCGGCTTTGTGGTCCAGTAACCCGGAAAACGCTTCAAGCTTGATATTCCCTCGATCAGTAAGGTTCCCACTAAAAGCAGGCCGAAAACAAGGATGAGCATCATGGGCAAGGCCCAAAAATTTTTTACAATACTAATGACATAACTTTTGAACCTGGCTGGCCGCACGACCGGATAAAGTATGAGCATTCCGGTTAGCACGAGAAAGATGATAGCGTATACCCGCTCCGTGAGAATCGTGGTAAAGGACCTGGCTTGAAAAAGGAGATAATGACGGTCCCAGTCCGTGGGGACATCTTCGATTGCCCTCATGGCTCTGACGAAACTGGTAAACGCCGATACCCACTCGTCGATTCTGTCTTCAGGAAGTGGAGCGCTGTTGCTGTGAAAGCTAGCTGTTGGAAATCCGCTATCCAGAAACGGCCTGATAGGCGCCGGATTCTTCGCAAC
>JABGPX010000799.1 GCA_018644745.1 Spirochaetales bacterium | reverse complement strand
GATGATATTTGATCTTGATAACCGGCAGATGGTACTCGATGTTGATTTTGAGAATAAAGAAACTAAATCTCACGAAACAATTCTTGAAAATACCATTTATTTCGGTCATCAGAATCTACTGGTCGGCGTAGATGTAATTACGGGCAAAGTGAACATTGAGCCTTTTCAGATAAATGCAATTGTCCGTGATCCGGTGGAACTAGAAAATGGATGTATAACAGGGCTCTGTTTCGACGGGGACGTATACAATTATGATACAAAAACCGGCAGCCTTTCCTTTCGGAATATAAAATTGCCTAAAAAACCCGTTGAGATTCGGCAGCTGCATATCGATTCAAATGATATGCTTTATGCAAGCGGATACCTCCGGGGCGGCACGATCGTGAGTGACCTTAATACAGGCAGTTGGTTTCAGTATGAAGGAGTCGGTCAATGTGAAGGAATCACTTCCTATAATGGCAAGATTTACCTCGGGAAATATCCGGGTTCTTATGTGTATGAGTACGATCCGGATGGACCTTGGGATATGCAAAACGGAAACCCCAGACTGCTTTTCGATCTTAAAGTGAACTACCGGCAGGATCGCCCCTTTGCGATGATTGCCGCGGAGGGCAGGCTATTTGTCGGATCAATACCTGATTACGGACAGATCGACGGCGGTTTGACTCTATATGACATCGTTTCAGGAACCAGCGAAACACGCTTCGATTTCTCACCGAATCGCAGCATCGTTTCTCTCGCGGTTTCATCCCGTGTCCTTTTCGGCGGAACAACGGTGTGCGGCGGTCTGGGGAGCCATACGGTTCATTCATCAGGAACACTTTTTGCCATGGACATTGAATCCGGGGAGATACTGTTTGACCGGGTTCTGTTCGATGGCAAGAAAAATATAGGCGGTTTGATTGCTCTCTCGGATGGAAGGATAACCGGATGTGCCGACAGCACTTTCTTTATCTATGATCCGATATCCGCAGCGGTTGATATGGCCCACGAAATTGCCCCTCATGATCCGGACAGAGATTATCGTTGGCAAATCTCATTTATGAAGATCGCTCCGGATGGGATTGTCTACGGAGTAACAGGATGGCGGCTCTTTCGTTTCAATCCGGCTACCGAAGCTATTGATGTACTGTGCGACGAGGATGTCTATTTGCTGGAAATCGACAGCAGCGGGAGAATATACACCCGGCTCGAGAGTGATGTACGGACTATTGTGAGATTTGGCTAATGATCCGAACCTTGGCGTTTCAACCACCTATCTTTCTCCACCGATAGTCACATATAATCCTGTGTAATCAAGCATCAAGCGCGAATAGAGGGGTATTTTATGAGTTTTAAGGTTGGGTTTATCGGAGCGGGCAGCATCGGGTTCACCAGAAAACTGGTAAAGGATCTGCTGACGGTGCCGGAGTTTTCGGATGTGGAGCTGATGTTCATGGATATCAGCAAGAAGAATCTCGACATGGTGTACCAGCTGGTGGAGCGGGACATAAAGGCGAATGGTCGCGACGGAGTTACCCTAAGCGGAACCCTTAATCAGAAAGAAGCCGTCACTGATGCGAAATATGTTATCAACTGCTCAAGGGTTGGAGGTATTGAGGCCTTTCAAACTGACATTGATATTCCTCTGCGCTACGGAATCGATCAATGTGTTGGCGATACGCTCTGTGCAGGCGGAATTATGTATGGCCAGCGTGGAATTGCAATGATCATGAATCTTTGCCGCGACATTAAAGCTGCAGCCCGCGACGATGTGATGATGCTGAACTACGGTAATCCAAACGCGATGCTGACTTGGGCCGCTAATCATTACGGCGGCGTGCCGACGGTGGGCCTTTGCCATGGTGTTCAAGGAGGTCATAAGCAAATTGCCGAGGTCCTCGGGGTGCCGAAGGATGAACTCGATATCATCTGTGCCGGGATTAATCATCAGACATGGTACATAAAGCTTCAATACAAAGGCGAGGACATGACCGGTAAACTGCTGGCCGCCTATGAAAGCGATCCAGAGCTCTCGAGAAAAGAGAGAGTGCGCATCGATATGCTCAAACGGTTCGGGTATTACAGTACAGAATCAAATGGCCATCTGAGCGAATATGTTCCTTGGTATCGTAAACGTCCTGAGGAGATCAACAACTGGATAGCGATGGACGGCTGGATTCTTGGTGAAACAGGCGGCTATCTTCGGGTCTGTACGGAAAAAAGAAATTGGTTTGAAGAAGACTTTCCTCAGTGGATGGCGGAAGATCCGGAAAAATACGACGCGGAGAGCCGATCCAATGAGCATGGATCTTACATCATCGAAGGCCTCGAAACCGGGCGAATCTACCGCGGGCATTTCAATGTGATAAATAATGGTACCATCACTAATTTGCCTGATGATGCTGTTGTTGAGGTACCGGGATATGTCGACGCTCTTGGTATGAACATTCCCAAAGTCGGCGATCTTCCCCTCGGACCCGCCGCGGTCTGTAACGCGAGCATTTCGGTCCAGCGTATGTCCGTACAAGCGGCGCTGAATGGTGATGATTTCCTTCTGCGTCAGGCGATGATGATGGATCCTCTCACCGGCGCGGTTTGCAATCCGCCGGAAATTTGGCAGATGGTCGATGAGTTCCTCGTCGCCCAGGAGTTATGGTTACCTCAGTATGGCGAGGCCATCGCCGAGGCAAAAGACCGCGTCGCTAAGGGCTTGAAAATTCCTATAAACGACGGCTATCTGGGAGCTGCCCGCCTGGAAACCAAATCAGTTGCGGAGCTTAGAGCGGACAAAGAAGAGGGGCTCAACGTAGAGGCTAAGGCGTTTAAATTTAAGAAGTAACTTCTGGCTCAATCAGAGTGCTTTTTTAGGACAGCCCTTAATTTACGGTGCAGGAGATAGTTTGATATCGAGATCCTGCTCCGACGCAAGCTCATCGATTTCGTCGCGAAGCCTAACGAGAGGTATCGACGAAGGAATATTCACCCGCGCTTTCATGGTGAACATTGGAGCGCCGGTCCAGGGTGCAGAGGTGGTTTCTGTTTCAAGATCTTCAATATTTATCTCATATTTTTTGAGCAGGCTGGTAATTGAATGGGCGATACCTTGGGTATCAAGCGAAACAGACTCGAGAATATACGGCCGCGCCGATGTATCGCGAACAGGCGGACTGGTACTTTTCAGTTCAATGCGCAAGTCCAGGTTTTCTCCAAGAGCCGGCATTTCACGGATCAACCGGGCAATGGTTTCCGGCTCACCCGATGCGAGCAGTATCGCCGCGAACTCACCGCCGAGAACTGCCATGTGGCTTTCTTCGAGATTGCACTGAGATTCCAGGATGCCGTTGGTGATATCATCAACTATCCCAACCCTGTCTTTTCCTAATGCCGTAAGTACTACATGCTCTTTCATAATGATATTGTAGTTGCGGGTATTCCGAATGTCTACATGCGGCGGTTTATACCGATGTCCCTGTATGATACTATTTCGCAACGCCATGAATTATACCAACATACCGGATCGCAAAATACTTTTTGAAACGATCGCCGAGGCGGCTCTTATCTACCGCGCTCAGGAAGGTGCCTGGTTTTGCGTGGATGTGAACAGAGCCGCTGAGTCTATGTTCAGACGCAGCCGTGAGGATCTGCTTGGGTCATGTCCCGGCGAGTTCTGCAGTGAACGGGACATTGTCATTCCCAGTCTCGGCGAACGGCGGATATACGAGAATTTTCTGCATGAAAGCGGAAGCCATCCGATACCGTTTGAAACTACTCTCTATAGAACAAAACCCGGTGAAGATGATCTGCTCATTGCCGTGTGTCGAGATATATCAGTTCAGAAAGCCCGCGAGCAGGAAATCCGATACTCTCAGCGAATGGATGCTGTAGGTAAGCTTGCGGGAGGGATTGCCCATGATTTCAATAATCTGCTTACGGTGATAACCGGGTATTCTGATCTCATCATAAATACCATGACGGAGGACAATCCCTTCCAGGAAGATATAATCGAAATACGATCGGCTGCGGAACGAGCGGTTTTGCTTACAAAACAGCTTCTTGCATTCGGACGCAGGCAGGTGCTGAATAACCGGGTTGTCACATCCTCTGAGTTTCTCGCCCGCGTTGGACCACATCTCGAGTATCTTGCCGATGATTCCATCCAAGTACAGTTTGATTGGGATGACAAGCCGGGATGCTTTGTCGCCGATTCCGCGCAGATCGAGCATGTGTTCATTCAGCTAGCTGCAAATGCGAAGGATGCCATGCCTGACGGCGGTACACTCAATGTTTCATCTAGGACGGAGAAGTCTGGTGATTCCAGCGGCACTCCGCGTCCGGAAATTCCTGAAGGCGGGTATGTGGTTTTTGAGTTCCGCGACACAGGCGCAGGAATTAATGAGGATGTTCTACCCCATATTTTTGAGCCTTTCTTCACAACCAAGGAGCACGGTAAAGGTCGCGGTCTGGGTCTTTCTACAGCATATGGTATTGTGAAGCAGAGTGACGGCTTTATCTATGCCGTCAGCTCACCAGGAGTAGGCACCACCGTTCAAATGTATTTTCCCGCCGTTCAATGTGAAAAAGATCCCGTAAGCGAAGCAGGATCATCCGATAATGAGCAGCCGCGATCGGGCACCATTCTTCTGGTGGAAGACGAGTCGCCGGTGCGCGAATATGTCGCCGGTATTCTCAGAACGGCGGGTTACGAGGTTGAAGAAGCTCAGGATGGTGAGGTCGGGATAACCCGGGCAAGGGAACTAGGCGCGAAACTCGATCTTGTTATCTCCGATGTCGTAATGCCCCGCGTAACAGGGCCCGAGCTCCTTGATGCTCTGTCAGAAATTATTCCTGATATAAGAGTTGTCTTTATCACGGGATACGCAGGAGACGACATATTAACCGGACATCTTCCGCAAGATTACCAGCCTTTGTTATCGAAACCCTTTGGATCCAGCGAGCTGCTTTCGGTTGTGAGCAGGAACCTTCGCCGGAAATAAATCCTAAATGCCCCAAAGCTTGCTAGTTTCATGCCGCAACATGCTTCGGG
>JABGPX010000891.1 GCA_018644745.1 Spirochaetales bacterium | reverse complement strand
CGACAAGCTCGTGGAGATAGGCGTCGAGGATCGGGATGCCGCGGAAGCCCGTGGTATTTTTATAGTTGGCGACGCCGCTGCCGGCGCGTCGACCATTGTAAAAGCAATTGCATCGGCTCGTGAAATAAGTGAGAAGATTCTCGCCCGCGAAGGGGGCGAGCGGTTTGCTGTCCTAAGCACATCTATTGAAAGTGATATTCCGCTGCGCTCACGCAGGGATCATCTCATTCCTGGCTCCAAAGCCGGAGATCCCGACGAAACGATACGCGCCGCGGAATCCCATCGATGTCTTGGCTGCCGGGCGCTTTGTCTGAAATGTGTCGAAGTTTGTCCAAACCGGGCAAATACTTTCATCGAGATCGATGGATTCCAAGATGAGATGCAGATTGTCCATATCGATGCTTTCTGCAATGAGTGCGGCAACTGCGGTACATTCTGCCCGTGGGACGGTGATCCCTATTTGGATAAACTCACGATCTTCAACCGGGAAGAGGACTTTCAAACCAGCTCGAATCCCGGGTTTTTCCTGCCCGGTACCGAAGGGCAAACACCCGGTCTCTATCGAGCTGACGGACAGGTGACGGAGATCACAGTTGACGGTAATTCCGGCACTGTGAGCGGTGTGGAGGATTCAAAAGCTAAGAAACTTATAGAAACCGTTATCCAGGATCATAGCTATCTGCTCGGACCTGTTGAGCTCTAAAGGAGAAGAGAAATGCTGCTGACGAATGCGACTCTCGTGGAACTTGACCCGCCGAAAGTTGTCGAAGGCGTAGATATCAGAATAGCCGGAACCCGAATAGAGGAGGTCGGACAGGCCCTAACTCCGAGGGACGGAGATGCGAAGCGCGATATGAAGGGAATGGTAGTAATGCCCGGCCTGGTTTGCGGACACAACCATTTCTACTCAGGTCTGGCGCGGGGCATCACCGCGAATATCCCGGCGAGTACCGACTTCGTTTCAAATCTCACACATTTATGGTGGCGCCTCGACCGAGCCCTCGATGAGCAGTCTCTCTACTACAGCGGCATTATCTGTTGTCTTGAAGCAATAAAGGCCGGGTGCACCTCGGTTGTGGATCATCATGCATCGCCCTCCTTTATCTTTGGTTCATTGGATGTGCTAAAGGGCTGTTTTGAAGAGAGCGGATTACGGGGAGTGGAATGTTACGAAACCACCGATCGCAACGGCACCGCGGGATGGAAGGAAGGGGTTGAAGAGAACCGTCGTTTTGCGGAGCTGATAATGACCGAAAAAACTTCTGAATCGAGACTTGTGGAGTCCATGATCGGCGGCCACGCGCCGTTTACCCTCAGCGACGACGGGCTGCGGGCTTTGGGCGATCTCGTGGAGAGCTCGGGCAAAGGCTTTCACATTCATGTTTCTGAAGATCGTTTTGATCCATCTTTCTCGCATCGCTATAATGATACGGAACCTCTCCGCCGTCTTGCGGATTACGGTCTGGTAACCGGCAATTCTCTGATTGCTCACGGTATCTACCTGAATGCCGACGATAGAGCCCTGCTGAATACAAGCGGCGCGACGCTCGCACATAATTGTCGATCCAATATGAACAACAGCGTCGGTTATAATGAACATCTGGGAGAGTTGCACTCGGTCTGCATCGGGACCGACGGGATAGGCGCGGATGTGCTGGAGGAGCTGAAGTTTGCTTACTTCAAACATCGCGACTCTAACGGCAGTCTCGGACCGTCTGACTACGTGGGATATCTTCAGAACGGCAACCGTGTTATCGGACGCTGTTTTGATGACAAGTTCGGCAGGATAAAAGAAGGATATAAAGCCGACCTAACCGTACTCGATTATCTTGCGCCGACGCCGATGCTTGAAGAAAACCTCGCCGGGCATGTCCTCTTCGGAATGAGCAGCAGGAACGTACACAGCGTTTTGGTAAATGGCGAGTATGTGCTTGAGGCAGGAGGGTTTACCAAACCCATAAATGACTTATACGCCCGGGCAAGGGATGCTGCAAAAAAACTATGGGAGAATATGGATACCCTATGAGTGATATAACGAAGAACATACAAAAGGCGGCGTCCTCTTCCCGTCAGGATACCGCGGAGATACTCTCGAAATTGGTGAAAATCCAATCATACAGCGGGGAAGAAGAAAAGGTGTGCCGTCTTATCGAAGGAATGTGCATAGAAGCGGGTTTTGATGAGGTACGCATTGACGGACTCGGAAGCGTGATCGCACGTGTCGGGAACGGTCCGAAAGTCCTGGCCTTTGATGCCCATGTCGATACAGTTACCGTTGGTGATGAGTCTCAATGGACGATGGATCCTTTTTCCGGTTTGATCATGGACGGCCTTGTGCATGGACGGGGCAGTTCCGACCAGAAGGGCGGTGCGGCAGCTATGATCGCAGCGGGAAAAATTCTAAAAGGCCTGGACTACAATGGGGACCACAGCGTGTACTTCACCTTCACGGTTCTCGAGGAAGACTGCGATGGTCTCTGCTGGAAATATCTTATCGAGGAGGAGGGACTGCGTCCTGATTACGCAGTTTCCACCGAGCCGACAAGCTGCCGGCTTTACCGCGGACATCGCGGCCGGATGGAAATGGAAGCGGTTATTCGCGGAGTCTCAGCCCATGGCAGCGCCCCCGAAAGAGGAAGCAGTGCCGCGTATAAGGCCGCCCGGGCGGCACTCGCAATGGAGAGTCTCAACGCACAACTCGAACCCGATGAGTTTCTCGGAAAAGGCACGGTGGTGGTTTCACAGATGAATATACACGGGCCGAGCCAATGCGCCGTTCCTGATCAGGGTCGTCTGTATCTCGATCGCCGTCTAACCTGGGGCGAAACCGCCGATATGGCCCTGCAGCAGGTGAGAGACTGTATGGGATCCGATCTCGAATCGGTGTCGATGCCTTTGTTCGAGAAAAAAGGATGGCAGGGTATCGACTACGGCCAGGAGCTCTATTTTCCAACCTGGAAGATACCTGAGGATCACCCGCTGGTGCGAGCCGGTGCGGACACATACTCGCAGCTTTACGGCAAGCAGCCGGAAATCGGCAAGTGGACCTTCAGTACAAACTGCGTTGCGATATGCGGACGGCACCAGATTCCCTGCATTGGATTTGGACCGGGAGATGAAAACCAGGCCCACGCCCCGAATGAGCATACCCGAATTGATGATTTGGTAACCTGCAGCGCCGTGTATGCCGCGTTGCCGTATGTTCTCGACAAGGACATGCCATTATGAACGGCATCAGCACTCCTGTTCGGCGAGTGGACGCCGCGGCAAAGGCGGCGGGAAGAGCGGCTTATGTTTCCGATATTTCCGTTGAGGGCCTTCTCTATGCTCGAACCGTGAGAGCGCTGGTGGCCCGGGGCCGGATTACCGCGGTCAGTTATCCCGGTATGCCCGAAGGTTATACCGTAGTAGACGCTTCCGATATACCTGAAAAGGGGAAAAATACCATCCTTATGATAGAGGATGACTGGCCGGTGTTTGCGACCGATGAGGTGCGATTCTATGGTCAGACCATAGCGCTGCTGGTGGGACCGGATAGATCTATTCTCGAGGAACTCTTGGCGGCGGTCGTCGTTGAATATGATTCAGATCCTGCACCGGCGGTCGGTACAATCGAGGAGTCCGAGTCTGTTATAGGCGGCACTGCGGTCCACGGAAGTGACAACGTGTTTGTGGATTTTACCATCGAAAAAGGAAGCTGGAATCAGGCGGAGACAGCGGCAGCACAAGTAATAGAGGAAGTGTTTTCAACGGGATTTCAAGAGCATGTATACATGGAGCCTCAGGGCTGCATGATGCTCTTTGAGGATGAGAAACTGACTCTCTACGCGTCCACCCAATGCCCTTTCTATCTGCAGAAATCTCTCGCGAACACCCTCGGGCTGCCGAAAGATGAAATCCGGGTGAAACAGGCTCACACCGGCGGCGGATTCGGCGGGAAGGAACACTATCCGGATGTCCTGGCTACCGCTCTCGGGGTGGCCGTGGTAAAAACCGGTGCGCCGATCCAGTTCATTTTAGAGCGGATGGAAGATATGGAGTTCACCTCCAAGCGTCATCCTTCAAAGATTACATTTCGAACCGCTCTAGATGAAAACGGCGACATACTGGGAATGGATGTTGATATAAAACTGAATGCCGGCGCTTATATTACCTGCAGCAGTGTGGTGCTTCAACGAACTCTTTTTACCGTAACCGGCGCGTATGATATACCGTCTGCCAAAATACGCGGCCGCGCCTTTGCTACAAACATTGTGCCCTCAGACGCCTTTCGCGGTTTTGGTGCGCCCCAGGCGCTGTTTGCCATTGAAATGCATATGGATCATCTCGCCGCCGAATCCGGTTCTGAGTCCATAGAATATAAGGCGCGATATTTCCAGAAGAAGGGAGACCGAACCGAGACAGGCGGCACAATCTATGATGAGGTTCTCTTGGGCGAAATGCTCGAACGAATCGAGGCGCGGTCCGGCTATTCTCTCAAAAGAAAATCTCTCCCAAAAGGCGAAGGTATAGGTGTTTCCATATTCAGCCACGGCTGCGGTTTCACCGGGAGCGGTGAGCAGGACATCATCAAGGGCAGAGTAACTCTCGAAAAAAGCGCCGACGGTGTTGTCCGGATCGGAGCCGCGGGAGTAGACATGGGTCAGGGCCTTCTGACTACTTTCAAGAAGGTTGTGGCTGGAGTACTCGATCTGCCCTTGTCGAAGATAGTCTATGAAAGGCCGGATACCGACCAGGTACCGAACTCCGGGCCGACCTGCGCCTCCCGCTCTATCATGGTTGTAGGCTACCTGCTGCAGGAGGCTGCGAAGAGGCTCAAGGCAGATTGGCGGAAGGGTGAAGACCAAAAGATAAGCCAGGACTATACTCATCCGGAGCATCTGAAGTGGGATCAGGCGACTCTCACCGGAGACGCATATCCTACCTACGGCTGGGGGATTAATGTCATCCATACGGCGGTAGATCCTCTCACCTTTGAACTCGATGTGAAGGATATTTGGACCATTTATGATGTTGGAGTATCTATTGATCA
>JABGPX010000340.1 GCA_018644745.1 Spirochaetales bacterium | reverse complement strand
TTAGAAGGAACCGAGTTCTGAGTCAGCTTTTTTACCGTAATCTGCCTCCACGCGATTCTATCCCGCGTTTCAATCTGATTCCGCGGAAATCTCCCTGCAGTCCATTAGGAATTCCAGCAGGACCTCGCTATAATCTTGCTGTTTTGTTTCGCAGGAATCCATGAAATCTTGGTATTGAGTCAGCATAAAATCCTTGATTTCAGATTCCAGCTCTATTTCGATGTCGGTATCCACGAAAAGCTGGTTGATAAAAGCCGCCGCATCATTCCGTGAGAACTCCGGATGAAGCCGGGACATGGCAAAGAGTGCCGCCGGAATACAATTGACGCTGTGCTGTTTCACCAGGAGGATACTCTCGGTAATGGCCACCGCCTGAGAGTACATATAATGTTTCTGCTCGGAATACTCCGAGGTGTCATCTGAATACTGTTCGATGAGTTTTGTCATCATTATATAGTTGTAGACAACTATCAGCACATGCAGGCTCGGTACGCAATGAAGGTGCGGATCAAAAGCGTGTATGAGGATGAACTTCATATTTTTCAGGTATTTGGGCCGCACTGTTGTTGATTGGCATGTTTTATATATACGCCCGGATTCCATGTAGAGATTTGATAATCCGTTTATGAAAATCGCTATTCCCGGCAGCGTGGAGCGGCCGAACTCCCTATAGATGAAATAGGTACTTTTTATCCACAGGGAAATAAAGCGGGAATACACATCGACGAGATCAGGACAAAAGGGAATGCTTTTATCCAGATCATGATCGACCGATACCACCGGTCGAACCGACGGACGAAATTTCGTGTGGAATTGGGGAGCGAAAAACCGGGCTAGAGCGACCCATATGAGCTGTAACGCCGCTTTTGCGGTTGCTCTAGAGGTAAGGGTGACAAGGGCCATCCGAAATGTGCTGTTAGTATCAATGTCCAGGTGACGGGGTGACACGAATGAGCTAGTATCCTTTTCTTCGATTGCCGCAGAGCATGTTTTGATAACATCGCACGCAGCCGGGGAAAAGTCCGTCCGGGGTATTGCGCAGTGCCATTCTGAATTTCTGCGCCCTTTCATTATTGTAGATATCGAAGAATTTTTCTTCTTTGATATTTCCCATTACATAGTCCGGATAGTCGGCGCAAAAGTGCACGTTGCCGTTATAATCGATATTTGCCTGCGACCAGGGCACTATGCAGTTGTCTCGCACGATTATATCGAGATCCGAGTAGTACTCGCCGATTTTGTCGGGGTCGATGACCGGCACCGTAATGATAGGATATCCGTTGTCTATCGCGTGTACTTTTTTGAGGATTTCCTTGAAAACATCTCCGTCTATATTTTCGTTATAACCGGTGTTATATGCTTGAAGACAGAAGATTTCGGTGTCCAGCTCCCGCCGCATAAACTCCTGCTGTCTCTCTATAACATCGTCATTCGTATAGGTGCCCAGATTGATAATATGCCAGGACAATCCAAAGTCCCCCGCCGCTTCCGCAAGTTTGTCGAGGGACTGGTAATTGATGTTATTAATCGTTGTTACGATACCCATATAAGGTAGGTGAGTATTGTATTTGCGTTTCGCCTCATTTATCGCCTTGAAACCTTCGATAACCCGACGATATGAGCCTTTTCCGCGTATCTTGTCATTTATATCCTCGAAACCATCGAGGGATACAAAAAGGCCGTGCCATTTATCCCTTACGATTCTATCAGCGTTTTCCGCGAGAAAGGTACCGTTTGTGTTTACACTGAGAATACATTTTTTCTTTGTAATGTATTCGCACAGGTCCATGAAGTTCGGGTACATAAAGGGCTCCCCTCCCCACATGTAAAATATCGGCCGTTTAACCGATATCTCGTCCACTACCTTGTAATAGGTTTCTATTGGAACAATTTCCTTTGATTCCTCATAGGCGAACTTGCCTTTGAGCACTCCCTTCACGCCGCGCTGCCCGCACATCACGCAGCGGAGATTGCACATGGGGGTAATTCTGAAATATATGAGGCCTAATTCTTTCGTGGTCGTTTCCCGGTAGCGCTGGTCAAATACAGATGCTTTCTTTGCCATGAGGAATGAAAGCGCGACATTTACAGCCATTCCCGGGTTTTGTTTTAACATCTTCGGCACCATCGACATGAATGTATTCATACAATTTCCGATATTATACCACTTTTTTCGTCATGTATATTGGGCCGCGGCTTTGCCGACTACCGCGGCTTTCAGCTTTACCGGGAGCAAAGCGGCAGTTGCCATGAGCAGCCGATTCTTTGCTCCAGCGATTTGATAAACTTTATTCCGAAACAACGCCGTCAACGCCATTGCGGCGGTTTTATCCGCGGGCAACGCGTTTTTTTCTGATATGGTTAGATACCGTTTGTTGGAGATAAGGGCGTTCCTGTCAAAATCCGTTTTGATATATCCTGGAAGAAAGCAGGTAACCGAAACACCGTGCTTTTTCATTTCATAGTGAAGCGCGATGGTAAAGTTGAATACATAGGATTTCGAGGCGGCATAACTCGCGAAATACGGAGACGGTTGAAAACCCGCGAGCGAACCGATGTTGAGAATATATCCTGACCGCCGCTTCTTCATATCCGCCGCAAACAAATTGGACAGGGTGGTCAGTGCCAGGATGTTCAGAGTGAGCAGCTCTTCAATTCGTGCGGTGTTTTGCTCGGTACAGCTGCCGATCATCCCAAGACCGGCGTTGTTGATGAGCAGATTTATGTCAATATCCATCGAACCGCAGGCCGAATGCAGCTTTTCTGCCGAGCCCTGGACGCTCAAATCACACGTGACAACAGCAGCCTTGATCCCGAATCCATGCTCCAATTCACTTTTAAGAGACTCGAGCTTTTCTGTGTTTCGACTCGCGGCGACGATATTACATCCTTTCTCCGCGAGCTGCGTCGCGATTTCCCGACCGAGCCCGGCCGATGCACCGGTTACCAGCGCCCAGGATCCACTCAGAAACCGGCGTTTTGCCATCTATCTTACTAATTCACGTTCGAGCTGCCGCTTGGCGTCGGCGGTTTCCGCAGCCTCAACAGTCTCAACGAAAATCGATGATTCCGGATCTTCCCTGAACCTCAGGACATTAACCATGAAAATATTGAGCTTGCTGATGATGTTCGGCGGCAGAAGATTTCCGTCTACTTCAAGTGAAATCATGGGATATCGTTTTTCCCTAGCCCAGGGATAATAGATTCCTTCGATAACTCTGCCGATAAGGCAGGCGAAGGGAGAGATATTCACCACGCCGGAATATCCTTCCTCCATCGCGGTGGCGGCAACCCCGCTGGAAACCGCTATTTCCGAATTCAACTCATGGCTGGCGAAATGTTTTTCCGTGTTTGCCATAATTTTCTTCATGTTATGCGGGGTGTGAGGAAGCAATCCACTTCCTTGGAGAGCCCGCTTCACTCGCCGTTCAACCCGGTGTTTCCAGGCCTTTTCGATATTCAGCACCAGGAGCTCTCTGATCTCTTTGCTGAACAACCGCCTATACGCAGGGAGGAGAGCGATCCTCTTCTTTAGTCTATATCCGCGTACGAAGTCTAGATAGTGAATCCATTCTCCTACACCCGAGGCTTTGCCGATTATCCCCTTGTCGCTCAGAAGTTCGACCAGCTCGTCGACTGCAAAGTCGTCTCGCCGCACATATATCTCGCCAACTATGAGGACTTTTGCACACTCTTCCAACTCCAGTTTGCGGGGGATGAGGGCTACCTCTTTTGCTATTTTCCTGAGCGTGGGCAGGGTTTTTCGAATATCCACTTCAGCAACGCGGATTATCTGATTCCAAATTTCTCTGAACCGTTTGAGTGCTTCCGCCCGGTCGAGACCGCAGGTGCGCAGCGATGTTTGAATGTCTTTGAGCATATCCGCGATGGTTATACCGTACCACATGTGACGGGAGAAACCGGGACCAAGTTCGGTGTAAGAATTGTCGGCGCTCATCGTAATAACGAGGACATTTTCAAGCCGTAAATCGCGAAACAGATTTTCGTAAAAGACATAGTATTGGCCGGTTCGACATGGACCGGTGGTGATCGGAACGAATACCAGGTAAATCTCATCCTTGCGGAAGTCGTCTGACATGATGAACTTCAGCACGCTGCCGAGAACAAGGTGGGTTGGCAGGCACTCCTTGCCTGATGCATAACTTCGTGCCAGATGCAGAGTTTCCGCGTCGGCGATGGGCAATTCAATCGCTTCGTGTCCGGTTGAACGAACCGTAGCACCTAAAAGCCGGGTCGTAAGGTCTCCCATATTCGAGAAAAGCATTTTTACCCTTGGGTTGTCTTTGACAGGTATCTTTTCATCGCTAATCGTATTGAGCACGTGAAGCGGCTCTTCCCCATTGTTGATAAACCGGAGACCGTTGTCATAGCGAACCTTGTCTATCTCTGATTTTTTGGATTTATAACCTTCGATAATGTCCAGGAATGCCTCGACTCTGGTGTCGATTCCCGCGTCGGCGGAGTGCGAATCGAGCTCGAGGATCAGGAAGGGTTTGGTTCCCATGAGCCATTTCACATAGTGGAGCATGAAAGAATCCGGAGCGCATGAGAAGTTGCTGATAAAAGTAATGTAGATATTTTCTTCATCTTTCAACAGCGACGCGGCCTTCATGTCCTGCTGTCCGTAGTACCAATACATGTTTGAAAAGATTTCCGCTTCATCGTAGGGCAGGATGTCGAAGGGGATGATAGAATAGCCTCGTGAACTGAATTTTTTCGGTATACCCATGTTTGCGTCAGCAGCAAAGGCGTTATACGGGCGGCCGAGTAGTGCAATTACCGGCCGGTCCGCTGTTCTCGCGTCTTCAATCGCTTTCTTTCCGAGCTCTTTCGCCATGAGGAAGTACAACTCCTGCTTAGCGTGGGCAATGTCGAAGGCCTTTTCTACCTCATCGGCTTCGATTCCGAGTAGCTCTCCCATTTCGACAAAAAATTCCAACGCCTTTTCTCTGCCGAACTTGAATGAAACTACCAGGGGCAGCCATTTTTCTTTCGGAATTTCCGGGAAAGCTTTTTCA
>JABGPX010000220.1 GCA_018644745.1 Spirochaetales bacterium | reverse complement strand
GATACGGCTCTGGACAAAGATGCTTCATACGACGAGATCATGAACGCAATTGAAAAAGTAGAAGCCGCTCTTGGGGATTCACTAGTGAATCTTGATGCCGTCGGTCTCTGTTTTCCCGATGTGGTAGTTAGAAACAAAGTGGTCGGCGGTGAGGTACCCAAGACAAAGGGTATGCGGGAAAACACTTCTCTCGATTTCGAGGAGCAGTTTGCGAAAATTACCGCCCTCGACGAGAATCTTCTGAATCTCTGCGGTCCTCACGGTGTGGTGATGAACACAAATGACGGCCCGATGGCGTCTTTCACCGCGGCGGTTGAAATCGCTGCCTCACCTAACGCCGCGGAAGTAGCAAACGGTATTTTCGCCCATACCCTGGGTACAGATCTCGGAACCGGAATTGCTCTTGGCGACGGATCGATCCCTGAAATTCCTCTGGAAGCATACAATATGGTAATCGATCTCGGCAGCTATCCTGCCAGAGATCTTCCGGCCGCGGATGTCCAGAGTATGAATAACTCAAATACCGGAATTGCAGGCACTCTCCAGCGATTCACCAGCCAAACCGGCGCCTTTCGCCTTGCAAGGAAGTACTTCCCTGAGAGCAGACCCGACCTTATTGAAGAAATCCGCAATATGGGATTTTTGGAGAGCGTGAAGATCGAAGGTAGAGAGCTAGAAATTGTTCCGGAAGGTCCCGTGGACATGAGAAAATCCCTACTTGCTCATCTCATGGACCTCACGGTCCGCGAGCAGGATGAAACAACAGGACGGGTTTTTCGGGAGATCGGCGAATTCCTCGCAGTGGTTTGGAAAGAGACTGAATATATACTTCAAACCGGGCTGAATACACGATTTCTTTTCGGAAGGCTGGTCAAGGTTAATCGCTGTTTCGAACTCATGAAAGAAGGCGCAAAGGTGCGGGAAGCTGATCTTGTTCTCACCGCAGCTGACAGCGAAATGGCTTTTACTCCTCTCATGAAAGCATTGGATGCCGATCCGAACTACACTGTGGCCCAGTTTGGTCAGGCTATCGGGGCGGTATATTTCGCGAATTTGGGAATACTGAGAAGCTAATCGCTTACGGGCATATCGAAAAACCCACATTCTGTGAATCTGACTGATTGCGAACCCGTATAAAATCGTGGTTTTTCGCATATGCGGGATGTCAAAGTAGCAGTTATTCGAGATGTCCTTGCTTTTACTGCATCCCCGAGTCCAGGCTTGCGGGTTTGGTAAGGCGATAAAATCTCCTCGCGGGTTTCTCTTCGAGCAGCATTTCGGCAATTCCGATTGCGTCGAGACCGCAGACGTGCAGCAGTTCGTTTCTCGTACCCCTCGCGTCATATACCTCGGGGATACTCCTGAAGTGCCATTTCGATGCTTCCCCCCGCGCTCCGACCATGGCGGCAAGAAACTCTCCTACTCCGCCGTACTCAACGGCATCTTCCACGACAAGGACTCGCTCGTACCGGGCCGCGAGATCTAGAAGAAAATTCTGATCTAGAGGTTTAATGAACCTCAGATTATAGACATCAGATATAATCCCGCGGGCCGCAAGCCGATCCGCGGCACCTACGGCTTCGGACAACAGCCCGCCGGTGGTGATAATGAGACTCTCACCGCTGTTCTTTCGGACAAATACGCCGCGGCCCGGCTCGAGAGGCAAAGAGTTTTCCTCCAGGACAAAGCAAGAAGCCTTTGGGTAACGGATAAGTGAGGGGCCATTACTGGCAAGCGAGTATAAAAGCATCGAATCGAGTTCCTCGGCAGTGCCGGGGCTCAATATAGTAAGCCCTTTTACAGGCCGAAAAAAAGCCAGATCATAGATGCCCTGATGGGTTTCTCCATCCCCGCCGACAACACCGGCTCGATCGCAGGTAATAACAACGGGCAGACCGGGCAACGCTACATCATGAATAACCTGATCAACTGATCGCTGTAGAAAGGTCGAGTAAAGTGACACCACGGGCCGCAATCCGCTGATCGCTAGACCGGCGGCAAAGGTTACCGCATGCTGTTCGGTAATTCCGACATCAAAGAACCGTTCGGGAAACCGGCTCTGAAACTCGGCCAATCCGGTCCCGTTGGCCATCGCCGCGGTAATCGCAGCAACGGAAGCATTCTTTTCGGCGGCGGTTACGATTGATCGCGCGAAAGCATCGGAAAAAGACAGGCTGCTTTTCTCTTCGATTTTTCCATCGACAAGAGAAAAAGGACCAACTCCGTGGAAACGTGTGGGGTCGCCTTCCGCAAGAGGGTATCCCCTTCCTTTTTGGGTTGCCACATGTACAACGACCGGTTTGTTGAGATATCTGACATTCTTAAAAACCGATGTGAGTGTGTTTAGATTATGCCCGTCGATGGGGCCGACATATTCAAAACCGAGATCGGAGAAGAGGGTTTCATTGAAAAAAACCGCCTTGACTGCTTTTTTGAGCCGCTCGATGAGATCAAGGAGACGATCACCGAAAACCGGTATCCGCTTTACGTTTACATCAATTCTAGTGCGAATATTTTGGTACAACCGGGTCGCGGTGATCCGGCTCAAATAGCCTGATAGAGCGCCGACATTCGGCGCGATTGACATCTGGTTATCATTGAGAACAATAATGAGATTTTTTCCCAGATGCCCCGCGTGGTTCAGTGCTTCAAAAGCAAGCCCGCCGGTAAAGGAGCCGTCACCGATTACAGCCACAACTTTTCCTGGAATTCCTTGAATCTGTTGTCCTGATAGTATTCCAAGAGCAGCTGATATCGAGGTGGAGGCATGCCCTGTCTCTACAATATCATGAGCACTCTCCGACATTTTTGGAAATCCGCTTAAACCGTTTTTCTGGCGTATGGTGTCTATCTGGTCAAATCGACCGGTGAGCAGCTTGTGAGGATAGCATTGATGCCCGACGTCCCAGACAATTTTATCCACGGGCGAATAAAACATTTTGTGAAGGATGATAGAAAGCTCCACCACGCCTAAATTTGACGCGAGGTGTCCGCCATTTCTGCTCACAACTTGAACAATCTTGCTGCGAATTTCGGCGGCCAAAGCCGGCAAATCCTTCGCTGGAATTTTCTTGAGATCCTCAGGCGATCTGATGCGCCGAAGAAGCGGGTATTCCGGTGCTTCCATCATTGTCCAAATACTAGATCGATTAGTCGGTTTAGATAGATAAGCATGAGTTCTTCTCGTTTTTCCTCGCTAAGCGCTGTGGTCACCTTAGTTTCGGCTATGGTGGTGTCGGCCTCGGCTACGGCCGGAGCCGGCTCCTCGGCTGCGGTACCTACGGCAGCCTCGACGCTTGCGGCAGCAAGGGGTTCCTCAATTTGAATTATATCCGCTGAATTTATAATACCCGCACCGGTATCCAAGAGAGCAGTATAGGTAAGACGGGCATCGACTATGCTGGAAAACGGAATGCTTCTGTCATCGGCGATGAGCGCCGGATCAGCAATTCCAGAGAGGGAAATAGACTCTTCTTTACCCTGAATAACGATTGTTCGCCCGCCTTGGAGCACAAACTGACCATTTTCGTCGATGGAGGCGATTCTTACCGCGAAAGATGCTTTTATAGAAACAGATTCGCCACCTTTCAACGACTGGCTCCCGGATGACGCCCCTGATGGCAGAAAAGAGAGCAGATCTCCCCCTTCGCCTCCCGATATATCTATAGATATCCTCTCGGAGTCGATCCTTGATGAGTTGTAAGAAAGTGAGGTTTCAGAATCGAGAACTATAAGAACAGTGTCACCTATCCCGGCGTTGCCGGAGCTTGTCAGCAAACCGGAAGAATCCGGGTCCCACAGGCTATCGGCCGAGAGCGGCAGCACAATGATAGTAAGAATCAGTACAATGAAGGCAATCGGTTTCACTCGCAGTCTCCTGCTGGAAGGCACCACCTACTTCTTCTTGTGTCGGTTCTTCCTCAGTTTTTTCTTCCGCTTGTGGGTAGCAATTTTGTGGCGTTTTCTCTTCCTGCCGCAGGGCACTCTGCCGCTCCTTGTAAATATCTATTCTATAACAAAATATACATAAAACTTAGGTAATAGTCCGGTGATTATGCATATTTCCCTTCTCAGCGTCAAGTCCGCTGCTCATGGGCCGCAGTTCGAAATGCAGGCCGGCTACTTCCTGCTATATATACTATTTAATTGCTCATATTAGCAAAAACACAAAAAATAATTCTCGTTTTCAAAACTGTCATTTATGGGTATAGTATTAGCATGCCAGTTCTTCAGGATGAGATTAGAATTAACTACACCGACCGCGATGTAAATTCTATGTTGTCGAAATATGCAAATTCTCAAATGGACGCGACACGCCATTACAATCAAAGTGGAGATTTCTTTCTAAAACTCAATGAAGAATTTTTTGTGCCGTCATTCCCCATTCATCATGATGTGAGAATGCCGAGTCCAACCGAGCAATACCTGGAAACACTCAAGATATATCTCGCCGGAGTGGTTCCGCTGGTACCGCAGGTATTTTCGAGCCTAACTTATTTTTTTAACCCGACAGATATACTACGTCCGAGTTTCTTCCAGCTCTATCGTCTCGCGGGTGTTAACTATCTATATATTCTCAAAGTCGATCTTGCCTTTAAAACGCATGAGCATACCCTGATACAAAGAGGCACTAACAGCGCGACCGCCGAATACCGGTCGAAAAAGATCTTTCTCGAAGGCCTCGTTATTCCACTAAACGGCGTTCAGAAAGTTGATGATAGAATATCAAGTTTTCAAGTAAAACAGACTATAGACCAGACCTGGATTGGTGAGACCGGTCGGGGTTATATGGTACAGGGTATCTGGATAGACCATGAACTGACCAAGTTTTTTTCTAAAATTTTTCTTCCTCCGAGAACAAAGACATTTCCACACTACCCTTTTCAGTGCAAATATCGAACAATCTGCCAGGAAGTAATTGATCTTGATTTAGAATCCAGAAAAAGGATGACACCCCATCTTCACCGCGCGGTAACGTTTATTGAACCGATGATGGATAAGATTCAGGATGCGCTGCACTCAGAGGATTTTTCCGAGGACCTGCCGATCTTTAAA
>JABGPX010000365.1 GCA_018644745.1 Spirochaetales bacterium | reverse complement strand
CCCCGCGCAGTACTTTCTTTTCTCTGAAGGAAAGATAGATGCTGTCGAGTTCTATCGCTGATTTCATTTCGGTAGCAGCCTCAAGATGGTGAGCGCAAGACCGCAGAGAAGTATGTTTGCGCCGAGGGTAATCAGGCGTATATCGATAAGCCGATACCCAAGGTTGTAGTAGAGAGGGTACTCTCTCCTGCCGAATATATGATAACTGAAAAAGCCGAAAATAGTTCCTGTACTGGCAACTGAGACCAGCCATGCGCGGATCAACAAAAACCACAAAGGCTGCCCGGCTTCTCGCGAAATAGCCTGGGCCATCTCGCTGCCCATTACTGCTATGAGTGCCGAGAAGACGGAAAAGGAAAGATTATAGGGCAGACATCGGCGATAGTAATATAAGAAGCCTTTTGCATTTCTCACGTGAAGTCCTGATAGTAGAGCTCTCGGTATTTCCCTTGCCGGGAGATCAGTTCGCCATGCGTGCCCTGGTCGGTTACCCTTCCGCTTTCGATCACATAAATAATATCCGCGTGTTCCACCGTCGAAAGCCGATGCGCGACCACAACACTGGTCTTGTCACGCATTAACTCTTCGAGGGCATTCTGGACCAGCAGCTCCGACTCAGAATCGAGGCTCGAGGTCGCCTCGTCCAAGAGCAGGATCGGTGCATTTTTCAATACCGCCCTTGCTATGGCGACTCTCTGCCGTTGTCCCCCGGATAACCGAATTCCTCTCTCCCCTACCAGCGTATCGTACCCGTTCGGTTGCTCCCGGATAAAATCATGAGCATTCGCCTTTTTTGCTGCTTCAACAATCTCATCATTGTCGGCGCCCGGTCTCCCGTATGCTATGTTTTCTCTGATGGTGCCGTTAAAAACATATGCATCCTGGGGCACGTATGCCATAAGGTCTCTCAGTTCCTCGAGGGAGAATGAATTAGCGGCTTTCCCTTCGAGAGACATCCCGCCGTCGGAGAGCTTATATTGTCCGAGCAGTAGTTTTATGATAGTACTTTTCCCGCCGCCGCTGTCTCCGACCAGCGCGGCGGTTTTCCCCTTTGGTACTCGAATATTCAATTCCTCGAGAGTCGGCATATTGTCGGAGTAACTGAAAAGCGCTTTTGAGAATGCGATGCCCGATTCCACCGCGGCGCCGGGAGTTTCATATCGCTCGGGTTCCACAGCCTCCTGAAAAAGCTCGAATAGCCGGTCGGTCCCGGCGAAGGCCTTTTGCACTGCGGTTATGGTGCCGGAGAGACTGCTCATCCCCCAAGTCAGATTACCCGCGATGAATACCGTTCCTACCAACGTGCCAGGTGTCATTGTTCCTCTCAACACAAAAAGGCATCCGAGCACAGATAGTCCGCCGCTGTTAATCCACCCGATAAGGCCGTTGGCGCTGTAAAGGTACGCTTCGAGACGGACAAAGAGCTTTTGCTCTTTCAGCAGCGCATCCATCTTCGCCTGGTACCGTTCGAGAAAACGAGCTTTTAATGCGTACATTTTTATCACACCGAATCCGGTTACATTTTCGGTTATTTCCTCGGCGAGCACGGCGGTTTTTTTGTGGATTTCCTTACTGCGTTCTCTCATAGGAAATACGAATTTAATGTTAACGAAGGCAGTTACAAAACCCATGCCGAAGGCTATCAGGCCGAATCTCCAATCGAGGATAAGAAGATAGGGGATGAGAAGCCCGATGGAAAAAATACTGCCTGTGAACTGAGAAATTGTGTTGAGGAACGACCTATAGCTTTCGGTATCTTTGTTGATCATAGATAGCATGTCGCCTGAATGCTTGCGCTCGAAATAACTTACCGGCAGTTTTTGCAGAAATCGAAAGATTCGGATTCGTATGTCTTTCATTATTGCTTCAACTTTTCGGTTGAGCAGATAATTCGAGAGCGGGAGCCCTATCGCACCAATAAGAATTGTCGCGGTTGTTGATATCAAAGCTTGTGACAGAATTTCTCTGTTGCGATAAACAAAGAAATCAATAATGAGTTTCATAGTATATGAAAAGAGTATGTTTACCGTCGCGCCGGGAAGGCTCGCAAAAAGTACCAGTACAATGTACCCAATCTTGTTCTTTCCCAGCAAGTTGATTGCTCGTTTCAGATCTTGTTTCATCCCGCGGCATCCTCGCCCGGCTGAACCGAATCCACGGCCTGCCGTTTATAGAGGCTTGTGTACCTGCCGTTGTTCCGGATCAATTCTTCGTGAGGCCCCTGCTCAACTACTTCTCCTCCGTCTATCACTATAATGCTGTCTGAATTTTGTATTGTGGAGAGACGGTGGGCGATAACCAGCACAGTTTTGCCTTGCTCCAGCCGTTCGATCGCCTTCTGAACGAAATGCTCCGATTTGGTATCGAGAGCGCTCGTGGGTTCATCTAAAAGCAGAATAGGCGCGTCTTTTAGGATCGCCCTTGCCGCCGCTATCCGCTGACGTTGTCCTCCCGAGAGCCGGACCCCCCGTTCCCCAATCTGCGTCGCATATCCTCTTTCCATTGTTTTTATGAATTCATCAGCATAGGCCAGCTTCGCAGCAGCGATTACATCCTCATCCGCAGCGTTGAGGTTACCGAACCTGATATTTTCCATGACGCTATCTGAGAACAGATAAATATCCTGGGACACCGTCGAGATAGCATTCCTAAGACCTCCCAAATTCCAGGTGTTCAATTCATGCCCGAAAACCTCAATACGGCCTGTGTATTTCGGGTAATATCCGCAGAGCAGCTTATGTACTGTGGTTTTTCCGCTTCCGCTTGCGCCGACGAGCGCGTATTTCTTTCCTTTTTTAATTTTGAAAGAGAGGTTTTGGATGATAGGATCGGTGTCGGGATATCCGAACCTGACATTCTGCAGGGAGACAAGAGTCTCTCCGGTTTCATCGACAAAGTATCCGCCATCATTTCGCTCGCTCGTTTCATCAAGAAGCTTATAGAGATGGTCAGCTCTTCCTGTCTGATCAACCATATCCATCCACGCTCGATTAATTTGGCGAAAGGTGTTTATAAATGGAAAGAGGATATTGGAAAAAGCAAAAAGCTGACCGATTGTAAGTTCATCCCGAAGGACGAATAGCCCCCCAATTGCGTACGCAAGAATTTGTGGAACGAGGGCGCCAATGATATTCAGTCCTGTAGAAAGGGACCTGGTTTTTGAGATTGCAACGGATTCCTTTGCCACCTCATCACAAGCGCTCTCGAATTTTTTGCTGTGACTGCGATGCATGTTAAAGGCTTTGTAAATGCTGATTCCCTCTATGAAGTCACGAAGGTACGAATTAAAGTCTGTGGTACTTTTCTGCCGCTTTTTACTCGCGGTGCTGATAGAGAGGGTCACTTTTGTGATGACAAATGCAAATAATGGAATAAGAGCGGTACATATCAGGGTGAGTTTCCAGTTTATTCCGAGCAGTACGATTGATCCCGCGATGAAGTAGGTCGGCACATAACTCCAGATACCTGCTATTGAGTTCCCATAGAACTCCTGGAGACTTTCGATGTCGCTCACAAGCCTCGAAATGCTTTCGCCTGTGTGCTTATTTTCATAATAGTTTATTGGAAGATTGTTGATTTTCTCGATTGCTATGCGCCGCAGCTTTCTTCCTGAATAGATGTTGTACCATTCGTGGGTGAACGGATTTACCAGATTGATAAGTGATCGGGCGATGATGACACTTCCTATCAGCACGGCGAATTGGATAAATCGTTTCATGTCGGCGCTGAGTGCCACATCGAGGAGCTGGCCTGTTACATAGTGAGAGTAGAGGGCTATTCCCGCACTTGCGATGCCGCCAAAGAACCGAAGAATCCCCCATTTCAGGTATTCCGAGGTAAGCGCATATAGTCGAAAAATCGACCGCATTACATGGGTAAATGACGGTTTGTCGTTGGTATCCTGCGACATATGATCCCTTTTTTATATGTGTTCTCATTTTAGCTGCACCTATCAGCGGGGTCAATCGTTCTTGACATGCTTAGCCATGCTGTTAATACTGGCTTTATGTTTTCAAAAGCAATAGCCTTCGTCCTCGGTATCATTTCGTTCGTCCCGCCTTTCAGCGGTCTCTTGCGCTTTTATCTTAAGAAGAACGGAACCGGCGTACTTTACACCTTAACCGCGGGATTCTGCTTTATCGGCAACATCCTGGATATCGTGCAGATTCCCCAGCTTGTGAAGCAGGCGAATATGAAGCTGAAAAGGCGGGAAATGCTGTTTCTCGATGATCTTGATGATGGCCGAGTTCGTGAGGTCGAGTACAAGGCTTCAGAAGTATCAATTGAAAAGCAGATCCTAAGATCCGCGAAGAATAATCAGGGCTATACAACACCAAGCGAGGTCGCTCTGGAGAGTAACGTTTCTATTGAAGATGCCCGCCATGCTTTGGATTACCTGGTATCAAAAGGATTTGCGGAAATTATGGTTAGCAAATCCGGCACTATCGTGTATCACTTTCCAGATATTCTGAGGCCCGGCGAAGAAGCTTCATACGAAGAGATTTAATTTGGCTCCAGGTTCGATCATGAGAAGTTTGGTGTTCCACTCACCAGGTATTCGGCATCCTGCAGCCAGGACTCTCTGATCTTGATCCCCCATCCAGGCTCCTGGGGTATATCGATATATCCGTCTTTTACTACCGGGTACGGATCGTACATTGTCTGGGCTTCTTCATTCGGTTCGATTGAAAACTCTAGATAGGGACCGGCATTGGGAATTGCTCCAAGCATATGCAGGGTGAAGATGACCACGAGCGAATGGTTCGCCGAATGCGGCGTGCAGGGAAGGCCCGCTTCCTCGGCCATTTTCGCGACACCCATTGCGCGGTCGAAACCGCCAATATAGCAGATGTCGGGCTGCACAACGTCCACCGCACGCATCTCGATCATCCTTCTCCATCGGTGAAGGAAGCAGTCCTGTTCTCCGCCGGCGACTGGGAGATCAAGCGCGTCGGTTACCTCCTTTGTCCAGTCGTATTCCCAATAGGGACATGGCTCTTCAAAATGACAGACCCCGTTATCTTCCAGCATCCGGCCGAGAATGAACCCGATCAGCAAAGGCGCCAGCGGA
>JABGPX010000314.1 GCA_018644745.1 Spirochaetales bacterium | reverse complement strand
GATATCTCTTCTCAAGGGTATTTCATCTTCAAAAATAATCTCCGCTGCGAGCAATACGTCATCTATATAGTCACCGGGAATAATTTGCAGACCGTCGTCATCTCCGAAGATGAAGTCGCCCGGATTTACTATTACGTAGTGGGTGAGATGTCCCTGAATGTGAATTGGGTGGTTAACCTCCATTACCCGCCAGCCCCCATAGGCGTTTGGTGTCGTACCACGGGTAAAATACGGGAAGTCACCGAGGCCGTAAATCATTCTGCAGTCCCTCGTCAACCCCGCGTTTACCACCCCAACCGCGCCGCGCGATTTTGCCAGATTGCAGCTCAGATCGCCGAAGATGGCAGCTTGGCAATCGCCGCCGTTATCAAATACGAATACCGTCCCTGGTTTAGCCGCAAGGTGCATCTTCTTCTGAGGCGAACCTTCCTGGTCCCACCGGTCTTTTCTTTCTTTCTTCTGTTCCTTCGTCATGTGAGTTTCAGATGCTACCGAATGCCACTTTACCGGAACGCATCTTCCGGCGATAACGTCATGCGCCTTCAGCGGTTTTATTTCATGAGTAAGAATCGTGCCAACTATCCCATTCTGAAACATTGCGTCGGAAACGCAGCCGCCGTATAGTTTCTTGAACCTTTCGACTCGTTCAATATCGCCGATATCTAGGCATATCGTTTTCTCAGGTCTTGGCGGGACGTTGAGCGGATAGTCCATGCCATCGTATCCGCGGTCTTTCAGCCTACTGTCTATTTCTTTCCTCTTGAGTTCCTTTATGTCCATATTTCTCTCCTTTAGCGCAAGCGTTTGCGTAATATGTGAAGATTAGACTAGTGGGATTGGGTTGTCAATATAAAATTATTATTTCGTTATGTATTAGGCTGATCGCTTGCTTTCCGGCTGTGTGTTATTCTTTTACCTTCATTAAAGTGGACCATTCCAGTGTAAGTTTGCTGCCGTCCTCTCGCTTCATGGTGATATTATCGTTGCCGTGAACCGTTTGAACTTCGATGATTTCACCGTCAGAGACACAGCCTACTACCTCTCCAAGGAATAAATCGTGTGATCCGAGGTTTACGATTGCCCGAACTTCGCATTCATAGCTGAGAGGACATTCGGCGATATGGGGCGATTTTATTCTTTGTCCAGGGAGAGCTGTCAAACCTAGTTCCGTGAACTTGTCGACCTTTGGATTTTTTTTTCGTGATAGTTCGCCGGATCGCGTAATCTTGTCGCGCAGTTTTTCCGTGGGGATGTTGAGAGCGAAGTCCATGGTCTTTCTCATTATTTCATAGGTCCCCCGCTCAAAATAATTCTTGTTGTATTCTTTAACGCATATCGAGACACCAATGAGAAAGGGGTGCCGGTTGTACCATCCCCAGGCCACCAGGGGCATGATGTTTGGGATACCTGTATCCGTATCTGCCACACTGATAAGCGCCGCACTCACGGGAACGTAACCTGGGGTCTTAAACGGCTCTTCAGCGGATTGGGGGACGCTTCGATCGTGAGGGGTGTAATGCTTCTTCATCATCTATTCTGCTCCAACTCGTTATTCAGGACCTCAGCTCTTCCAATCCTTCTAAAATATTCTCAGATGGCATTTTTATCCCTTTCTGCCGAAGGAAATCCTCAATTCCGACGAGCCCTAGCGTGAGATAGTTGTAGGAAACCTGAGATCCAAAATGCGCGAAACGAAACTCAACGCCTGTAAGTATGTTATACTTGAATCTTAGGAAGTCTCTTGGTTCCTTCGAATCTATACCGTCGGGCAAAACGACATAAGTAAGCAGTGGAGAGTATTCATCTCTTACTTTGGTTCGGAGCCCCATATTTTCGAGCCCTTTGCGAAAAAATGTTCCGAATTTTCTGTATTTTGCTTCACGTTCAGAAAGGCCTTCTGCAAGAATATGTTTTAGGCTTGCCTTTAACGCCATGAGATTATTGGTGGCGGAAGTTACCATATTGGGATGTGTATCGTGTTGATCTATTGCATTCTGTCGCCAATATCTCAGGTCCATATAGCGGCCCCGTTGAATGTTTTTGACCTTCTCGATATGTTTCCATGCTTTATTGCTTACTCCAACTATTGCTATTCCGGGCGGGCAGTCTAGGCACTTCTGAACCGAAGTACAGCAGAAATCCACCCCCCATTCATCCATTTTGAATGGAACTCCACCGACTGAGGATACGGCGTCCACCAAAAAAGGAACGTCAAACCTCCGGCAGACATCACCGATTTCATCCAGTGGATTCAGAAAACCGCTTCCGGTATCATGATGAACCGCTACCACGAGAGCGAAGTTATTGTCTTCAAAGTACGGAATTAATTGTTCCGGGTGGACCGGTTCATACCATTCGTGTTGGGCGTATATGACTTCGGCGCCAAATCGTTCAGCCGCCTGACCTATTCCTTCACCCCAGGCGGAATTGGCGATGGCCAGCACTTTATCACCTTCCTGTAAAAGGCTGGCCATGCACAGCTCGAATGAAAAGGTTCCTGAGCCGTTTATAGGAAATATGTCACTATTGGTTCCCAGCACTTTCTGCAGATCACTGTTTATTTCCCAATAAATTTCTCCCCATTCAGATTCATAATGAGGTAATACCTGCATAGACATTTCATTCAAGACATAATCGGGGCATTCCGTGGGGCCCGGTATGAGCAGCGTGTATCGCTTTTGGGTATCGATCATAATATGGTTCTCCTATGTGAATTAAGCGATTTTAACGCAAACGCTTGCGCTTTGTCAATAAAAAAGCAACTTGCTGATTCACCAAATAATCAATGGTTAAATAGTTGACTCTCTTACAATGAGCTTTGGCTTGAGAGAAATATGCCGTATAGTTTTTTCCCCATCGTTTTCTATTTTTTCGATTAGAGTGCTGATTCCTATCTTCGTCATCTCCTCTATCGGCGGTGCGATGGTTGTCAGTGATTTATACATATACTCTGATTCGTTGATATTATCGTAGCCAAAGATCGATATGTCCTTTGGAATTTTCAATCCTGCTTCGTGTATTGCCTTCATTGCTCCCAGAGCCATGTGATCATATGATGCAAAGACTGCTTCCGGCAGTTTTTTTTGCCCTAACAGCTCTTTCATTCTCATATATCCACCTAACTCAAATCTCTCAGATCCTATTTTTATGAATTCCTTTTTAAGCGAAAGGCTGTTGCTGGCCAGGGCTTCCTTAAAATATGGAACCCGCATTGTTGATGATAGTTTGTCTCCTACATATCCGAAAACTCGAATACCTTTTGAGACGAGGTGCCGCACCGCTTCTTCTATCCCATATTCATTATCGATTTGAACGTAGTCATAGTTCGGGTACTCAATGTAGGCCTCCATAACCAATATCGGCCGGTGATAGATACTTTGTATTTCATCAAATGTTTTTTTTATGTTCTTGAAAACCGGACCTGCAATTATTATCCCGTCTACCTTTCTTTGACTGAACAGATTGAGGTAGTAGATATCATTTTCCGGTTTAAAATTTGTTTTTCCGAAAATAAACGAGTAGTGATGTTTTTTCAGCTCGGTCTCAATATGATTGATAACTCGAACGTAATGGTTGCTTCGGATCTCCGGGACAATTACACCCACAAGCTTTGTGCTTTTTCCTACCAAAGCCCGCGCAGATAGATTCGGGACATAATGGAGTCTTTTTGCTGTCTCCTGTACCAGTTTTTTTGTTTCATCTCCTACTTCGTTGCTGTCGTTTAGAGCCCGTGAAACGGTGGAAATATTGACATTCAGTTCTTTTGCAATGTCTTTCAATGTTGCCACAATTGACCCCTAACTAACTGACATAAAAACAATTAGACCCTCACAATTAAGACATTTAATCATAGGTAAGAGAAAAATGCAAACGCTTGCGCAATACTCACTTTGTCGCTTTAGCAATCACCAAGGTTCAGGTCACTACCAAAAACTACTATAATGGAACGTTATTGTGTCAATGAGATGCCGTAGTGGACTATATTTCGGTATTTTGTGATGTAAGGTGACACCTTTTATGAACCTGTGTGTTTCATACAGTGAGAAAGGAAGAAAAATTAGTGGCAGTAGATGTCGAACAGTTTTATAGGAAGTACGGACCGATGGTTTTAAGGCGATGCAGAGCTCTCTTAAGGGATGAGGACATGGCGCTGGATGCGATGCAGGATGTTTTCGTTCAGGTGCTTCGGCGGCAGGAATCTCTCCATGATACGGCGCCATCGAGTTTGCTATACCGAATCGCAACTAATGTGTGTCTCAATGTGATGCGTAAGGCCAAAAAGGCGCCGATGAATGCTGAGGATACATTCCTTCAGCAGATCGCCGGAAGTGATAAGCCTGAAGAACGTGTTATTGCAGGTCATTTTCTGGATCACGTGTTCAGTGGTCAGAAAGAGGGAACCCGGGAGATGGCGGTTTATCACTATGTCGACGGGATGACTCTTGAAGAGACCGCGGAGCTCTCAGGTTTATCGGTTTCCGGCGTCAGAAAGAGGTTGCGTACACTACGAAAATCCGGACTCGCGTTACAAGAGGTGTAGAATGATGAAAAATAAATCGATACCGGACCTTTATCTTGAGCAGATTCTTCTCGATGAGCTACCCGAGAGTAAGAAGAAGCAGCTCAATATGCAGGATCTGGATGAGGTTGTAGAGAGCCTGAGAGAATCTGACCGGGAAATTCTTTTGAAATACTCCCCGGAGGATATGGCGGGAAAGTTACAGGCCCGCCTGAGCGGGGAAAGTGAAGATGCAAACGTATCGCAGGGTCCTTCGAGCTGGTTTAATCGGCAACGCGCCGGGATACTAATTGCCGCGGCGGCCGTTGCGATTATCGCCGGTATGAGCCCTTTTCTTTTCCGACAGGACCCGGATCTGAATCCATTAGTGCCGGATTATTCTACGACCAGAATAAAAGGATTAGAGCCTTCAATTGTGCTCTATCGTAAAGTCTCTGGTTCTGTGGAGCAGCTCGGGAACAATGCGAAAGCAAGCGAAAACGACTTACTTCAGATTAAATACAATGCCGGCGGCAAACTGTTTGGTGTTATATTCTCAATAGATGGAAGAGGCGTGGTAACCCTTCACTACCCG
>JABGPX010000864.1 GCA_018644745.1 Spirochaetales bacterium | reverse complement strand
TTTGTGCCGGGAGTTCTCATTTTGTTCAATATACTACGTATCTTCACCGGTACAGTCGATAGGAGTGACCACAATGGATCAAAATGAG
Organism: Spirochaetales bacterium; assembly: GCA_018644745.1. Next base: position 5,010 of record JABGPX010000864.1, on the reverse strand, counting down.
AACACCTTTTACGTGTAAGTTATGTGGAGATACCCGGTTCTCTTCCTTATCTTTACGGCATTTTTTCTCCTCATCCCCGGGATAGGCGCTTTTTTTGTTCGAAGCCAGTGGCGGAAATTCCGTCTCCGTATTACCGGATCATCAATGCTTCCGCGGGTCAGATATCAGCGAGGAGTGCAGGAAGTCGAAGGGTTCGCAGGAGTGTTCCGATTTTTCGGGAGTCTCGAAGCAATACAGGGGAATAACACTATTTGGATAAGCGGCGGCAGTTTCTCTCTTTCCGCGGAACTCGCCGGCGTAATGGTGTATCTCCTGCCTTCGTTTTCTTATTCCGAGAATGAAGGTGTTGTCGAGAGGAATGAAGAAAATATACCCGACGAAATACCCCAGCGAATTCCATGGAATCGCATCTTCTCTCTTCCCGAAGGAACAAAAATGTTCCTGAGCGGCGCGCTTTTTTTTCATCACGGGCAGCGGGTTTTCCGCTCGACACGACAGCATCCCCTTACCGTCGTGATCTATGACGGCGAGCAGGATACTATTCTCCGTAGATCTATTTGGGCCGGCCGCCAGCGAAACGAATATTGGAATAGATTTACCGCCATTTCGCTCATCGCCGGAAGCCTGGCGCTGCTTATCCTTGCGTACAATTCTCTTAGACTCGGTACAACCGGGATTCCCGCGTTCTTTGCCATCGGCTTGAGCATGACTCCGATTCTGCCTTTCCTGCCGATTGGGCTGCCTTTTTTCTTACTGTATCGAAATCTATGGAAGAGGGCTAGATTTAACCGGGCCGAACGAGACATTTTAAAACTTCCCACGCGCTATTTCGGGTATAAGGCGCCGGCGTCCAACATGAGTGCGCTGATGCCCGACGGCGGCCGGTATTCCCTCGAGGTTTTCACTAGCCGCGAGCATGCGTTAGCAGGGATGTCAAAACCGAAGATTCGAACAGCTTCGGTTATGAGGCATGCACAAGAAGACTCCCGGTTATATTATGTTTTTGCTCCCGAGGATACGGGCGGCGGCCAGGTTGATCCAATGGCGGAAAATCTCATGATACCAGGTAACCCTCTGGAGATTTCCTTGAATTGCGAGAGAAAAGCAAGACGGTTCGAGGTGTTGGCGGGATTGTCCTTTCTGTTATGTTATCTGCCGAACTTGATCAGTGCGCTGATACTCCTAAATCTCTGGATCAGATAAAGTTTTACGAGAGATCAGGTTTTTTTTCTGGCAAAGTTCACGGTTATTTTGCGGCCTCGGAAATCCGATCCGTTGAGGCGATCAATCGCAAGTTGGGCCTTTGACTCTGGTATATCGATAAAAGAATAGCTCTCGAGGATTTTCACAGCACCAATTTGCTCGGCCGGTACTGCCAGGGTGTCGCTGAACAATTCGGTTAGATCCTTCGGAAATACCCGTCGATTCTTTCCGACGCTAACAAAAATTGTTTTGTACCCGCTTGATCCCTTACCGCTTGAACCCCTACCGCCTGAGTTTTGCCGACCCGGGCTTCGATGATCTGGGCCAAAAGATTCCTTTAGCAGGTAAGCGGTAACATATGCGCGGAGATGGAGCGGGATTGTTTTTCGGAATATCTTTCTATAGTCGTTGAGAATCTCCGGGTTTTCATCTTCCTTGATTTTTTTGACTATGCTTTTGACGTATTCTGCCATCTGCGCATTGTCGCTATTGTTCGACGTCTTCATTTCGGGTTTCTCCTTCCGTCCGGTTCTTACTTCGTCATTTGGGCTATTATCTGCCGTGTTCCAATCAGCTTCTAGTATCTGAGAAGGCCTTTTCAGAATTGGAACCAATGTCCTAATTCTATCAAGGTTCGAGCAGAATACCTGCGTCTGGAAACGTCCTGTCAGCTTTGAATAAATAAAAAGTATATCTTTATCGAATCCGGCGGTATCAATTGCTTCGGGGGCCACAAGGGTAACGGACTGGACACCCTCCAGCCGTATATTCTCACGTCGGATGTGATCAATAATTCGCTCCGTTGTTCCCACCACAATATCCGGGGAATTCGCGAGCAGCCGCAATTCCTTACGAATATTCTCATCCGTTCCGAGGCCGGCAATGATCGGCTTGTCATGGGTCCTGGCTGCGAATCTCTTGTATTGTCGGACGATTTTACCGACTTCAATGCTGTCTTGCGTGAGAATAAGCGCCTTTATCCCGTCGGTTCCCCGGTTCATCTGAATGAGGATTGAGATAAGGAAGAGTCCTGTTCTACCGTTACCTGCTGCCGTCTCAAAGATAACGTCTCGACCGGTCATGATATGAGGAAGACCTTTTTTTTGCAGAGTTGTCGCCCGCTTATACCCGGCATGTCGAATATAGTTGAGTAAAAGTTCCTCTTTGTTTGATTGGTCAGTTTTTTGAAACACGATGCTATTCCGGTTGGTAAATCTTTACTAGATAAAAATATAGATACAAAGGGCCTTTGTCAATATCGCCTATTTCCCGCAGAAAAACTGAAGAATTATCCGCCGAGTCCCTCTTAACTGCCGATATTGTTCATATTGAGAATCGCTCTATACTTAAGAATAGTTCTATATTCTGGAGAAGGTATGAGAAAAATTATCTTATTTCTGGTTTTGCTGTCTGCATCAGTCGGGTTTATCGCAGCAGAAGAGTTCAAATTCAGCTATGAGGCGGGAAGCCGATATCGCGTGCTCTCGCGGGTCGATGAGGTCGTGTATGTAAACGGTGTGTATTCGCATCGGGCTGATATCCTGAATAAAATATCCATTGAGGTTTTGAGAACCGATAGGGACGCGGGTTACCTTTCTGCTCAATTTCAAACTTCTGAACGTGCTTACGGCAGTGAATCGGTTTATGAATGGGCCGAGGAATACCTTTCTGAATTCTGGAGAGACGCGCAAGGGGGCTATGAGATAGACGATACGTATTTTATGCCCGTCGTTCGGCATGTCCCATGGTTTCCTGATAGAGATCTTCAGCCTGGAGATACCTGGTCTTCGCCGGGTGAGGAGGTGCATGACCTGAGATCCAACTTCGGTATACCTGATGCATATCATTTTCCAATACAGGTCAGCTACAAGCTGATCGGACGGGAGGAAATGGATGGCCGTATTTTGGATGTAATAACCGTGGATTACACTGTTTTTTTTCGGCCGGATGTCCGGTATGAGGCGGCGATGTATCCGGTCAGAATTAGCGGCTATTCTTCGCAGGTATTGTACTGGGACGCCGAATACGGTCGGCCGTACTTTTATCGAGAGCAGTTCGACTTTGTTTTCGATCTCTCTACGGGCGACACTGTCGAGTATGTGGGAGAGGCAGACGCGAAGGTCATCGAATCTACTGAATTGAATCGGGAGGAAGTTGCGGAGGAAATCCGGGAGCAGCTTGATGAATCGAATGTAGGGGATACGGAGGTGCGAATAAGTGACGAGGGAGTTACAGTATCATTGGAAGGTATCCAATTCCTGCCGGATTCCGCGGTTCTTGTACCTGAAGAGAAGGTGAAACTGCAGGTGATTGGCGAAATTCTTAACCGTTATCCGGATCGGGATATTCTTATTGTCGGACATACAGCTCTGGCAGGAACCGCTGCCGGACGACAGGTGCTTTCTGAGGAACGGGCACGGGCGGTTGGAAACTATCTTCACTCTCTAGGGGTGCGGAGTGTCGATCAGATTACCACGAAAGGAATGGGGGCTAGGGAGCCCATCGCCGGCAATAATACCGAAACGGAGATGCGCAAGAACCGCCGTGTTGAGATAACTATCCTGGAGAATTAACGGATTGGAATATTATAGCGGTGCTCTATATTTCGTCAGGATTAATCTTATCCTGCCATTTACCCCGTTCTACCACGAAGAATCCGACACCTGACACCAGGACGTTGGATATCAGCATCGCGTACCAGACTCCGTTCGGTCCAAGATTCATGGTATAACCCATCAGATATGCGAGAGGCACCCGTACGATCCAGAGTCTGCCGAGGTTCAGGTACATGACAGTTTTTGTGTCACCGGCGCCCTGCAGTGCTCCGGTCAAAACCATAAACATTGCGAAAAACACGACTCCCACCGACACGATCCTGAAAAGGCTCGATCCCAGAGCGAGGACCTCCGGATCATCGACAAACAGGCGAACGAACGACGAGCCTTTGAAGAACATGAAACTCATCCCGGCAATGATGAAAATCGCAATAATAATCACCGACAGCTTAATAACCTGCCAGGCCTGTTTCCGGTTTTTTGCTCCGAGGCTCTGCCCTACGAGAACCGCCGTGGCGCGGGAAAATCCCATAGCAGGCATGTTGAACAAGCTGATTATCCTGTTTCCTATGCCGAACGCAGCGATGGTTGCCGTACCGAAGCTGTTCACAACTCCCTGAAGGACGGTGAAGCCGAGTGCCGACACACTTTGCCCGACGGACGCCGGTACCCCAATCTTGAGCAGCATCCGCATTGCATGTTTCTCCGGTATCATATTCCGAGCGATCAGCCGGACACCTTTTCGGCCTCGAAGCAGAATGGTGAACGCGATCGCTGAGCTGACAACTCGTGCAATAACCGTAGCGATGGCCGCTCCCCGCACTTCGAGTCTTGGAAAAAAGCCGATTCCATAAATGAGCAGCGGATCGAGGAGAACATTCAATCCGACGGTAATGATCTGGATGACAAGCGAGGCGATGCTGTTGCCGATGCCGTGAAGCGCTGCCTGCAGGATAAATGTCATGAACATAAACGGCAAACCGAGCAGCACGATCCTTATGTATTGCCGGGTATATTCGTATGTTTCTTCAGGCACCGCTAGTATTCGAAGAAGCGGATCGGTAAATACAATCCCGATGAGTGAGAGCAGAATAGCCGCGGAAATCATGAGCGTGGTGATCTGTCCCACGTAAAAGTTAATTTTATCTTCGTCGCCCTTGCCTTTTGCTTGAGAAATTAATGTAGTACCCGCGGTTGAGAATCCAAAAGCAAAAATAATAAGAAAGAATATGATCGGGAATGCTATTGAAGG
>JABGPX010000270.1 GCA_018644745.1 Spirochaetales bacterium | reverse complement strand
GCGGCTTATTCCGGCTTTTTTTAATTACTTTCTACGAGCCACAATTCCGACAATCGCGATCGCGTTTACCGCTGCGGTTCTCGGCAATATCATGCAGGTCGGATTCCTTTTCTCGGTGAAACCTATCACACCGGATCTTACAAAAATCATCCCGAAATTCGGTAAATTTTTTAAGCGGGCTATGTTTTCAGGAGAAGCCGCATTTAATCTTGCTAAGTCAATTATTAAAATCCTTATTATCGGCGGCATTTCTTTTCTCAACATACGAGCAAAAGTAGATGATATCGCTTTGCTTAATGCCGGATCATTCTGGTTGAACCTGCAAGCGGTCGCCGGTATAGCATTTACGATTCTTATCGAGGCATCAATTGCCCTGCTTCTGCTCGCGATTCCCGATTATATCTTTCAAAGACGTCAGCACCGGGAATCTTTGAAGATGACCAAACAGGAAGTGAAGGAAGAACGGCGGATGTCCGATGGAGACCCCCTTGTGAGAAGTCGACTGAGAGAACGTATGAGGGAACTGCTTACTCGAAATATGATGCAGAATGTACCGAACGCCGATGTCGTGGTAACCAACCCTACTCATTATGCGATTGCCATTGAGTGGAATCGCCAGACCATGGAAGCTCCGCTGGTTATCGCAAAAGGTATGGATAACGTGGCGCTTCGAATCCGGTCCATCGCCGAGGAGAACGACATTCCGTGCATTGAGAATAAGCCGCTTGCCAGGGCGCTCCATGCGGAGATTGAAATCGGCGATACAATTCCTGAAAAATATTACGAAGTTATGGCGTTGATTCTCGCCGAGGTATACAAAATTAATGGAAGAACACTGGAGGCTGTGTAATGCAATCCATAACTGAGGGAGGCGCATATGGCTGATGTGCCTGGCGTTTTAAAGAACTCGATATTCAAGCAGAGAAGCGATATTTTTGTCGCCGGCGGTGTTGTTTTGGTCGTCATGATGATGATCATTCCACTGCCCACAGTGCTTCTCGATATCCTAATGACCTTCAATCTCCTCCTGAGTCTGCTCATTATTCTCATAGTCCTCTATACCAAACAGGCCCTTGAGTTCTCTGTTTTTCCTACCATACTGCTTGTTTCAACAGTATTCGGCCTAGCTCTCAACGTTTCCTCCACACGGCTGATACTTGGCCAGGGATCAGAGTTCGACGGGCGAATAGTCCGGGCTTTCTCAGGATTTGTGGTAGGTTCCTCAGGACTACAGGGCATTATTATCGGGTTTATCATTTTTATCATCATCATAGCCGTGCAGTTCATCGTTATTACCAAGGGTGCGACACGGGTTGCCGAAGTAGCAGCTCGATTCACTCTCGACGCGCTGCCCGGGCGGCAGATGGCGATTGAAGCGGAATACAATTCCGGTGCCATTTCTGAGGAAGTAGCTACCAAGAAGAAAAACGATCTCCAGAAGCAGGTCGATTTTTACGGTTCGATGGATGGTGCTTCGAAGTTTGTATCAGGCAATGTAAAGATTGGTATCCTTATCACCTTGATCAATATGGTCGGCGGAATTGTCGTCGGCATGACAGTTCATGGTGAGACGATTGACGTAGCTCTCAACTCGTATATTACCTTGGCGATTGGTGACGGGCTTGTTACCCAGTTTCCCGCGCTGCTGATATCCACTGCGACGGGTATAATAGTTACTCGGGCAATATCAGACGGCACCTTCGGCAGCGATGTTACCACCCAGTTTTCGGGGCAGGCAAGAGTGTACTGGATCGGGTCTGTCTTTTTGCTAGTATTGGCGTTTCTTCCGGGCTTTCCCTGGTACGTGCTCATCCCAATGGCCGGGCTCACAGGGTTTCTCGCTTTCAGGCTTTCACGAAAACAGGCCGCTGTGGAAAGAGCTGAGTATGTACAGGAGGAGGCTGAAAAAGCGTCGCCGGCGCAGGCCGAAATGTCCCCTGTGGTGCCTCTCGATCCACTGTCTCTTGAATTAGGATATGGCTTAATACCTCTCGTTGATAAAGATCAGGGGGCGGAGCTTCTCGACAGAATAACCAGAATACGAAGAGAAAAAGCGCTGGACTTGGGGCTTGTCGTTCCGAGAATTCGAATAATCGACAATATGCGTCTCGAACCGGCAGAATACTGCGTCAAAATAAAGGGAGTTGAAGTCGGCAGAGGGATTATTCGAATCGGCCACTATCTTGCGATAAATCCAGGAGGCGAAAAAGAGGAACTGCCCGGAGAGAAGACAGTGGATCCGGCTTTTGGATTACCCGCCCTGTGGATTACCGAGGAGCAGAGAGAGGCGGCGGAGAGAGCCGGTTATACTGTTGTCGATTCACCTTCAATTATTGCTACCCATCTCACACATATTATCGAGCGCCATGCCTCGGAGATTCTGGGCAGACAGGAAGTGCAGTCAATCCTCGACACATTGAAATCTGATTACCCGGCTGTTGTCGGGGAAGTCAGCAATACTCTCCAGATCGGCGAAATTCAGAAAGTGCTGCAAGGTTTACTGCTTGAACAAACTTCTATACGGAACATGGTATCGATACTCGAGACGTTGGCAGATTACGCTACTGTCTCGAAAGATATCGGGTTTCTGATCGAAAAATGCCGCCAGGCCCTGGGGAGACAAATTTGTCTACAGTATGCGGACGAAGATAAAAATCTCCGGGTTCTTACGATCCAGCCTCAGCTCGAGCAGCAGATTGTAGCGTCCCGGCTTGATACCGCCGGGGGGCCAATCGCCGCACTCGAACCAAGTCAGCAGCGCGCCTGGATCGAGACGTTGTCCAATTCGGTTCGTGAAGTACAGGAGCGAGGAGAGTTTCCGATAATTCTGTGTTCCGAAGCTGCCAGGCCGCTGATAAAATCAAGCTCTGAGCGGGAGATTCCGGATCTTGCGGTCCTGTCGGTCCCGGAAATTGTAGCTGATATGAAAATAGAAGCTCTTGGCGAAATCCGATTGGGAGAGGTTTAGAAAGTATGCAGTATTTCACGGAGACCGCTTACACTCATGGTGAGGCCCTGGATGGCATAAAGAGAAAGTACGGAGAGAGTGCTAAGGTCCTAACTCATCGAAGTGTGCGAATGGGAGGTTTTCTAGGCCTTTTCTCGAGGGAAGGTGTTGAGTTGACCGGCTATATCTCCCAGGAGACCCGGAAGAACCGAATGCCTGATCTCGAAGAGGAAAAGAAAAAAATCTTATCCAGCGTAAAAAATGACCAGACCCTTCAGCAAGTATTGAAAGAAGTTCAGGATATCAAGCAGAAAATTGACGTAGAGGGCAGAGTCGAGGCAGAACAGCATCCGAGTATCGATCGAATAGAAAACCTCATGATAAAGAATGATTTCTCTATCCTTTATATTCGCGATATGATTGCTAGGGTGAAACGGGAGTTTTCCCTAGAAAGTCTCGATGATTTTGATTTGGTTCAGGATCAGGTAGTTGAATGGATTGGTGAAGGAATAGTGCTTTTTAAGGAGACCTTCTCGGTAAAGCCGAAGATTATTGTTCTTGTCGGACCCACCGGGGTAGGAAAAACGACTACCATCGCCAAGCTCGCGGCAATCTACGGCATAGGAAATGGCGCACGCAGTGGCGCGCGCGGCGCCGCTCAAAATGGCGATTCGAACCGGGTAAAGAGCGTCAGAATGATCACCATCGACAACTACAGAATTGGAGCCAGGCAGCAAATTGAAACATACGGCGATATCATGGGTATTCCCGTGTCATGTGTCGAAACTTTTCAGGATCTGAGAAAGAAAATTGCCCTTTTTCAAGATGTTGATTTGATTCTGGTCGACACCATTGGTAAAAGTCCGAAGGACTATATGAAATTGGCGGAAATGCGTGAACTTCTCGATGCCTGCGGTTCGGACGCCCAGGTATACCTTGCCGTGAGCTCAACTACAAAAACCGCGGATTTAGTCGAAGTCTTTCAGCAATTCGAGCCATTTAAGTATGAGGCGCTGGTGCTTACGAAACTTGATGAGACTATGCATGTTGGAAGCCTTATCAGCGCTATGCTCGAGAAAAATAAGCCGATCGCTTATCTTACTACCGGTCAGGTGGTGCCTCAGGATATTGAGCCTGCCACCGTAACCGAGTTGTTAATGCATCTGGAAGGCTTTCGAGTTGATCAGGAGAAAATTGCCACCCTCTTTGACGGCAAAACTGGAACCGCAGCCGTAACGCGGTAGGAGAAGGATATGACGGATCAAGCTGAACAGCTGCGGCAGCTCATGCAGAATAAGAGTGCTGATGAACAAAAGACCGCCAAAAGCGGCCGAAATACCCGGATAATTGCGGTTTCGAGCGGCAAGGGAGGGGTTGGAAAGACTAATTTGTCAATCAATCTGGCTCTCGGCTACGCCCAATTAGGTAAGAAAGTAATCGTCCTCGACGCCGACCTCGGGCTCGCAAATGTCAATGTAATTCTTGGAATTATTCCAAAGTACAATCTCTATCACCTGATTCGGAAACAGAAAACCATGCAGGACATTATTCTGGATACCGGCTACGGGATTAAGATTGTCGCAGGAGCATCCGGGTTTTCAAAGATCGCGAATCTTACCGACAACGAGCGGGAGGGTTTCATCGAGGAGTTATCCGCACTTTCAGACGCCGACGTAATTATAATAGATACGAGCGCTGGAGTATCCAACAACGTGCTGGATTTTATCGCGGCGGCGGATGACGCTATTATTGTTACAACCCCCGAACCTACTGCAATTACGGATGCTTATGGAATTGTGAAAATTATTGCAACAGAGGTGGATTATCTAAATCTTGGCCTGAAACTCATCGTTAATCGGGTGAAGTCTGTTACGCAGGCGAAAAAAGTAGCGGAGCGGGTTATCAATATTGCCGGCCAATTCTTGAACCTGAAGATTGATTACCTGGGTTATGTTTATGATGATCCTGCGGTATCGCAAGCGGTTCTGAAGCAAAAGCCTTTTCTTATTGACGAGCCAAAATGTAAAGCGGCTATCTGCGTGAAACATATTGTAAGCCGCCTCGAGAAAGTAGACTATAAGGAGGGTGGAGGTCTGTCCAGATTTATAAAGAAACTGGTCGGCAGGATGGAGTAAAGGTACGGCTGTGTTCGCTTGACTGCGCG
>JABGPX010000907.1 GCA_018644745.1 Spirochaetales bacterium | reverse complement strand
AGCACATAACAGTAGAAATGCTTTTTTCATAGAATGTTCCTCTTAAAGTGTATTGAATATCGATTTCAATTATAGCTGGGTAAAAAGCTGCTGTCCAACTTTTTTTTAAAACAATTGTCGAATCGATAACGTGGTAGCTGAATTCCATGTTTATTCAACCATCAAGGTCTAGTAAACTATCAATATTTTAATCCGCTCATGCTGAAACCACGAATAATATGCTTCTGGGTGATGATAAAGAATGTGAGAACCGGAATGGTGACCAATACAGTTCCCGCCATTAGGGTGCTCCAATCGCCCCTCATATGGAGTTGGTCCTTCAACATGGCGAGACCGACCTGCACCGTGTAATGCTCAGTTGTATTGGTCGATACCAGCGGCCAGAAGAAGGAGTTCCAGGTAACCATAAAGGTAAGCAATGCCAAGGTAATCATCGCCGGTTTGGAAAGAGGAATGACCAGCCTGAACAGAATTGCGATGCGACGATGGCCGTCGATTCGGGCAGCATCTTCGAGATCTGATGGAATAGTAAGAAAAAACTGGCGGAGCAGAAAGGCACCATATGGATAAGCCAGGAAAGGAATAATGAGTGCTCCAAAAGTGTCTATCATTGCGAGTTTACGTACAATGATAAAAAGCGGGATCACGGTAACCTGCGTCGGTATCATCATTACGCCTAAATACAGGAGAAAGATGAGGTTTTTCCTCGGAAAGTAAAGTCGGGCAAATACATATGCCGCCATCGCTGAGGTAAGAACCTGTGCCACTGCCACTGAGGAGCTGACGAAAATGCTGTTTATATAGAAACGGGCGAGAGGAACATTCTGCCATACCAATATATAGTTTTTCCACATCGCGGGTTTCGGTAGAATAACCGGTGGTATGGCGAAAATCTGCATATTGGTTTTTAACGAAGCGAAAACCATCCATAAAAACGGAAACACAAAAATGACGGTTAGTGCCGCAAGAGATATATAAAGGAGGAACTGATTTACGATCTTTGTTATCAATCTCATATCAGTTTTTCCTTTCCGGATAGCTTGAGTTGAATAGCTGTTAGCGCTATAAGCATGAGGAAAATAATCCAAGCCACCGCGGAAGCATAGCCCATCTCCTGAAACTCAAACGCTCGAACATAAAGGTGATACACAATTACCGTGGTTGACCGCACCGGGCCTCCCCCGGTCATGGTGTAAACCGGACCGAATACCTGAAACGAAAAGATCGTATTGGTAATAAGCACAAAGAGTGTGGCCGGCACAATCATCGGCCACGTAATATTTGTGAATTTCTGCCATGAAGTCGCTCCAGCCAGGGTCGCCGCTTCATAATAGCTCTCCGGTATAGCGTTCAAACCGGCAAGGAAAATTACCATGTGATAACCAACGTTTTTCCAAATGCTCATAATCATAACTGACAGGAGGGCGGTTTTTGGACTAGTGAGCCAACCCACCGGCTTTATGTGCAAGGATCGCAGAATGATGTTGATTAGGCCGTTGTGATCGTTATATATCCACAGCCAGACAATTGCCACGGCAATGGTTGAGGTTATTACGGGCAGAAAAAACGCGGTCTTGAAGAAACCGGCAAACTTGATTGGCCTATTCAGCAGAAGAGCCATTGCCAGTGAAATAACGGCTCCTATTGGAACTACTCCTAGGGTATAGAGAGCCGTATTTTTCATCGCCAGCCAGAACTCGGCGTTTTGAAACATTTTTACATAGTTCCCGAATCCGATGAAAGGCCTTGCTTTGCTCAGAATTTTCCAGTCGAAAAAGGAAATCCCAAGAGAGTAAAAAATTGGAATTACTACAAAGAGAATTACAATGATAAGGGAGGGAGCAAGACAGAAAAGACCTGTATAGAAATCTTCTCTCTTAAGGGGGGAAGCAAGGTACTTCTCCCTAAAGGATGAGTGCTTTATCATATGTGAGAACTGTATTCAGTATCTATAACCCTGTCAAACAGAAAAAGGAATCATTTGAGAATGACTTCTAGAAAAACCGAGCTCAGAACACGGATTTGTCTTCCGCCGTTATCCGACATAAATTTCTCTGATCTCATTTCTGCTTTTGCGTCCTTCTTGGAAACTCCAGATGTCCCCGAAAGCCTCAACGGAAAGAACCTGCTGCGGATAATTGAGCCTCAAGAATCTATAGTCTTTGTTTTTGTTGATGGTTTAGGATCTCATTTCCTCTCCCGGCTTCCAGATCACGGCTTTCTCAATAAAAACAAGTCCCGGGATATCGCCTCCGTATTTCCATCTACCACCCCCTGCGCGATGCTCAACTGCGCGACAGGATTGGAGCCTGCGCTGCATGGTTTGCCGGGCCGCTGGACCTACCTGCGGGCAAGGGATACCCATGTAAATACTCTCACTATCACCGATCGTTTTTCAGATAGCCGAACCGTTTTGGATATTGATCAAAATGAGGTATGGGAGACATCATCGATCTATAGCAAAAGTGAAAAAGACATTTTTTTTGTTATTCCGGGTATGTTCAGCAAGTCAGCATTTGAAAGATATCTCTGCGGGAACAAACCGGTAGGGTTATATTCATCAATCTCTCATGCCGTAGATTTGCTCCTCGATCGCTTCAGCAGTTCCGGGCCGCCTGATTTTAGCTTGTTCTATCTCCTGGACCTGGACACGATGCTCCATAATTTTGGCACCGAGTATAAGGAAGTTGACATCCTGTTGAAGGTGATAGATCGCCAGCTAGAGCGATTAGCAACGTCGCTGCCGACAGGTACGCGGCTTTGTATTTCCGCTGATCATGGGCAGATAACCATTCCGGTTGAAAACAGAATTCCGATATATGAAAATGATCCAATACTGGAACACCTGGAAACATACCCGTATGGAGAACCACGGGTTCCTCATTTTGCAGTAAAGTTCGGCAGGCGAGCGAGCTTCCAGGCCGTTTTTGAAAAACAGTTTGGCAGCTTTTTCCATTTAATACCGACCCGGGACGCTTCAAAGGGTCTTCTGTTCGGAAGAAATGAACTCTCGAGCCGCGGAAAAGAACTGTACGGGGATTTCCTTGGTGTCGCTAAATCCAGACACACTCTTCGCTACTATCCTAAAGGGACTTCTCCGACTGAAGGGTACGTCGGCGAGCATGGCGGATCCGATCCTGAAGAAACAACAATACCGCTTATCCTCAGCTAAGATACCTCATTCTCACGGTTGACAGCACGGCGTTACAGTGGAAAAATGCGTTATGAATCCATGGCATGATATTTCCGAACAAAGAATTACTCCCGATCGTTTTCTAGCGGTAATAGAAATCTCGAAGGGCAGCAAGAAAAAATACGAACTGGATAAGGAAATTGGTCTGCTCAAACTCGATAGGATTCTATTCACTTCCACACACTATCCGGCAAACTACGGCTTTATACCTAGAACCATCGCGGAGGATAACGATCCTCTCGATGTTCTGGTGCTCTGCTCAGAGATACTCGATCCTATGACCCTCGTTGAGTGCTATCCAATAGGTGTCGTTAAAATGGTCGACAATTCTGAGATTGATGAGAAAATTATCGCGGTACCGTTTCACGATCCGGTCTTCTCGGGATACAGAGATGTGTCCGCGCTGCCGCAGCACATTCTTCAGGAAATGTCTCACTTCTTTGAAGTATACAAAGCCCTCGAGCATTCCGAGACCTCCGCGAAAAGGGTTGAAAACTGCGAAGCAGCGAGGAAGATTATTACTGATTCGCTGGAAGCCTATCGACGCGAGTATCCGGCGAAATAATAAAACGTGTCAGTCCACCCGCTTCAGACGCCGGATCGCCCGTGCCCGGTAAGTCCAAGGGTGATAAGTTCCTCGACATCCGGTGAACTCAAAGGAACAGCACGGCCTCCGGAGCGGAGGATTATGTCACAGGCAAGTTCAAAAAACTCGGCGTTTTGAACCACCTGCCGCAGATCAGGACCGACGGTTATCTGACCATGGTTCTGCATCGTGGCGATATCGTGATCAAGCATTACGCGGATTACCTCCGCGGCAAGTTCGGGTGAGCCGGGGAGAAGATACGGTACGGCGCCCACTCGCCCCATGTTAAACGGGATTTCCGGCACTGCATTGAAATCCACAGACCCGGCGGGCATGCAGGTAATAGCGGTGGCGGCGGGGGACTGATAATGCAGCACCGCGTTGACATCAGGCCTTCGTTTCATCAATTCATGATGAAACTGAATCTCTATCGATGGCGGCTTGCCATGGACGACGGAACCGTCATCTATCCTGCACATCGTTATGCACTCCACCGTCATTTCCGCCATCCAGCTTTTAGACGCGGTAATAATCATATAGTCTTCATCTAGCCGCAGCGATAAGTTACCGCTGCTGCACCGAAGAAGCTTTCTCGCCGCGATTCCATGACATGCCTTTATGAACTCAGCCAGCACGGCGGAAGGTATATTGTCCATCGATGTGTCCTTGTTGAGTTTATTATAATTTCACTCTGGAAGCTTCCTCATACATAGCCGCAATATTTACTACTGGTATATCGTCTTCAAACGCCTGAGATCCGGCTAGAATATACCCTCCGGATTCCCCGAGTATACGAATTACCCGATCGACTTCATTTCTCACATCATCCACACTTCCTTCCGGAAGGACGTGTTGGGTGTCTATCGCTCCATGGAAAGTGATATCCGCGCCGTAATTCGACTTCAAATTCTCCGGAGACATTCCTCTCGCACTTATCTGCACAGGGTCGAGAATATCAACCCCGATTTTCACGAGGTCGGGAATGATTGGAACGACGCAGCCGCAGGAGTGAAGGTATGTTTTTGCCGAATACTCCTTTACAAGAGAGTAGAAGCGTTTTAGTTCGGGTAGTATAAACTCCCGAGTCATCTCCGGACTCATAATCAAATCGATTTGCGTTCCGAAGTCATTAAAACTATCGACGATATCGATTCTGCCCTTCCCAATCTCAAGAACTTTTCTGGTGTAGCCAATCCAAAAATCAGTTATGTGCCTCAAAATTGCTCGAGCAAACTCCGGCTCTGAATAAAAATAGACAAGGGAATTTTCAAACCCGCACATCCAGATGTAATTATGGTAAATTCCAGCCCAAACAGCTCCATGGATAGCAAAGTCCC
>JABGPX010000749.1 GCA_018644745.1 Spirochaetales bacterium | reverse complement strand
TACGCCGGAAGCCTAACTCTCCGGCAAGTCGAGCAAAAAGAATTCCGGACAACTTATTTAAGAGACGTTACCGAAGACATCCCGGATATGAAGTACTTTTTCAAGAAAATAAATAGCAGTATAGTAGGGATAGACGTCATTAGCACTCCCGACATTTGAAGAGCCCTGCTACCTCCGCCAACACCTGACATAGCAGCGAGTCCAACCATTATGGGACGGACGTTCTCCGAACGGCTCAATACTAGTCCGAACAGGAGATCGTTCCAGATCCATGCCATTTGAAAAAGCGCTATAACCGCTGTGGGCGCCGCTGCTTGAGGCAGAAATATCCTAATGAAGACTGTTACGGGACCGCATCCGTCAATAGTCGCCGCGTCTTCAATGGACCCGGGTATTGTAGTAAAGAATCCACGGTATACAAAGAGACTAAAGGGAATGGTTATTGCCGCGTAGACCAGAATTAGCCCCGACCTCGTGTTGTAAAGACTGAGCGAATTAAACATCTTATGAAGGGGAATGAGATACATCTGGAACGGGAAAATTGTGCCGCTGTATATTATAACAAAGAGAAGGAAACTAAATTTAGGTTTCAACCGAATTAAGCTATAGGCCGCCATAGAAGAGAAAACTATTGCCAAAGAAGTCGCAAGCACGGCATAAAGCGTGGAGCTGAAGAGATGCACATGCAATCGGTACCGGTCAAGGACAAGTTTGATATTCTCGAAAAAGGCGAATCTTTGCGGAATACTGTAAAAAGGAGTTCGCGCGAACTCATCAATACTTTTTAATGCCGCGATTAAGCTGCTGTATATGGGAATCAACCAGACAATTACAAGCACTATCAGAATTGAATGTGTCAATATATTTGTTTTTTTTCTCATATTAATTTTTAATAGTGAAGCATGTCGCGGGACATCTGCTTTCTCACATACCATCCCGAAATGGCTATGATTATGAACGACAGTATAACGGAGATCGCGGATCCATACCCGAGATTGAACATTGAAAAAGTCTCGCGGTACATCGTTACAGCAAGCGTCTCAGAGGAACGGTACGGGCCGCCGCTTGTGGTAACATAAATCAGGTCGAACGTCTTAAATGAGTTCACAATTGCCTGCGTGATTACCACTGTGGTAATAGGCCTTAGCATCGGAAAAGTTACATGCAAAAAAGTCTGCCATTTGCTTGCTCCGTCTATCAGCGCGGCTTCCAGAGGGTCGTTCGGAATTGTCGTTAAGCCCATAAGGAATAGAACCATCGAAATTCCAAGCTGCTGCCATGTCCACGCGATAAGCATGGAAATGGTATTAAGCGGGACACTCGCCAGCCAAGAGATTTTGACCTTACTCCCACCTGTAAAAAGTGAAAGAATCGTGTTCAAAACGCCGTTATTCGAACTGAAAACATTCATCCAGATTATGCCGGTTGAAACAAACGACAGGGTCAAAGGCAGAAAAAAAATTGATTTATATACTGTGCCGCCTTTTATATTTTTTAAAAATACGGCGATGACCAAAGAACCCATCACGGGAACCGCGAGGGTATAGACCACCCAAATTAAGGTGTTTGAAAAAGATTTTAGGAAATTACTATCCTGGAACGCGTGAATATAGTTTTCTATACCAATAAACACCGGTTTACCAAGACCGCTCCATGAAAAAAAACTAAGGTACACATTACTCATCATTGGATACAGCAGCAGTAAGCAAACAAATAGCAGAGCGGGCAACACCATTAGATAGCTGCTTATCGTATCTCTCAAAGAACGTTGAACCATAATTCCCCGCCTGACAAACGAATAATAACAAAAGGGTCCTGTTTCCAGGACCCTCAGTATTGTATACTAGTTTTTACTCCAATATTCATCGGCGACTTTGTCTAAATTCGCCAAAACATCATCCAAAGAATCCGGATTGATCATGAATCTAGCGAACTCGTCCACGGCTACCTCACAAATCGGTGTCGGAGTAGCTTCCCAGTACCGGTTTATCAGCCGATAGTTCTCACCACTGATTTTTTGCAGAATTTCGACCTTAACCTCGGGTAGAAAATCGGCATTGGACTTCGGATTCGCAGGATATGATTTGAGCGCGGAGGCAAAAGCAGCGTTTCCTTCGGGGCTCATCCAATAATCGGCAACTTTCAATGTATCTTCCAGATTAGCGGCGTTTTTGCTTACCAGCATCGGCGTGATTTCCAGGATAACATTTTTACCCGCGGCGGGATTATGTGAAGGCAGAATGAATGCACCAATCTTATCTTCGTCGACACCGTTCGCCGTCAGGGTCGCAGCAAAGTACCAGGTGCCGAACAACGCCATACCTACATCACCTTGATTGAAATCTCTGGCTCCTCCGGCCCATACATCATATCCGGGTTCGGCAAAATAACCTTTTCGGATAAGGTCTCCCCATTTTTCAAACGCTTTCCTTACTCTCGGATCCGAGTATTTGACCCGACCTTCGCAGAGATCGACATACAGATCCGGGTCTTCCCCAACGATCATTTCTTCAAACATGATAAAAGTGGGCCATCTGCCTTCCACCGTGGACATCATCGGGGTAACGTCATTGGCTTTGAAAGTTTCACAAATGGCTAGAAACTCATCCCATGTATCAGGCTCGGTTAGACCGTATTGCTTAAAAACTTCCTTGTTATACCATACTACCCAGTACTCAGATGAAATTGGAAATCCATAAGCTGTACCGTCGAAGGTAAATGCATTTCTCAAGTCGCTCCCGAATTCATTCTCATGTTCATCCCAGAGAGGACCTAAATCTTCGAGCACATCATTATCGGCTAATTCTTTCATTCGGTAGGTAGACCACCAAGTAAAGAAATTGGGAGCTTCGGAGGTGACCAGAGATGAGCGTATCTGGCTCATATAAATGTCTGTCGCGGGAAACGATGTATTTGTAAAACCGACGCCGACCGCTTCCGTGCTTGCCACCGACATTTCATCGAAAAGGGGTCCCCAGCTTGGCGAACCGGATTTGTCATGCATGAGCACCAGCTCCGTTCTTTCCTCTGCGGTTTCGCCGCCGCCGCCGGCAAAAACAGTACCGGTGAACAGCACCAGTAGTAATCCTACGATAGCTGTAAAAGCAAATTTGTTCATTGTCTTCATTACGCTCTCCTTTTAAAAACTTTTGAATGTGATCTTCTTTATATTTATTCCTTATGTGATGCGGTTTGTCAAGGATTTTAGTATAATTATGTCAAGTTATTCCGTATTTCAAACCTATTCATGTTTAAAATTCGCACAATTATTGCCCTTTTTTACCTAAATAAGAGCAGTTTTCGCTTACCTTTTTGCCTACTTTGTCGTGTATCTTCTCTTGACTGCAAACTATCCCTTTTGGACATATAGTATTAATGCTTACATAGAAAAGATTTAAACTAACACAGAGAAAACTACCGCAAACTGGTGCCGTATTGTGCCAAGCTGGTACCTGTGATAGTGTATGAGTTAATTATAGCCTAACGATGGGACGTATGATGGCAAAACCTATACTAAAAGATGTAGCTCTTGATGCAGGCGTATCGGTAGCAACGGCATCGTTAGTTCTCTCGGGCAAGGGTAACGTTTCATCCGGCGTCAGAAAGAAAGTTTTGGAATCGGCAAAACATGTTGGGTATATAAGAGTTCAACCAAAACGAATATCGAGCAGATCTCACCGAATAGTGGTCCTTACATATATTACCTCGGAATGGAGCTATGTGTGGAACCTCACCACACCGATTATTTCGGAACTTGAGAAAGCGGTTGTTGAGCAAGGCTATTCCCTTACCATTCAACCTGTCACGGGCAACACTACGGTAGACGAACTCTATCAGATGATAGTGCGCCTCAAACCGGCCGGATTGGCTTCGATTCATTATGTTGATAAAGATCTATTCTCCAATTTGGAAAATTCAAATATTCCTATCGTTATAATAAATAATAGCCTTTTTCAGAATCAATTCCATTCGGTATGCGTGGACGATTATCAAGGCGCATACGACGGCGCGTCGCATCTCATGAATTTAGGGCACAAGAACTTTTTGTTCCTCGAATATATACGGACGGTGGAAGCAAACGTGATTGCCGACAGATTCTTCGGTTTCCGAAAGGCCGTAGAAGAACATGGAATACACTTTCCGGATGAGAACCGTATCACGGTGCCATTTTACGATATCCATTCAGTCATCCGATTGATGGCCCCTTTTTTTGAGAAGCCGAAACGTGAACGGCCCACCGCGATATATTCTCATGACGACAGGTATGCGGCGATAGTAATAAAGGCGCTGTCCGGCATTGGAATTTCTGTTCCCGAGGACGTTTCGCTGATTGCCACCGGGGATGTTCTCGACTACGAACTACCGGTCACACCGGGAATTACGACCATGAAAATAGATTCGAAAATGCTGGGAGCAGTCGCCGGAGATCATTTGATTAAAATCATAAAAAACGAACCGGAGATATACGGTATAAAAATCGTGCAAAGATTAATCGATCGAGGGTCCTGCAGTTCGGTGTAAAAGGATGGCGGATTGTTCATCGCTTTCCACAACGCCCTGCTTTCTGCTATACTCCCGTGACTATAGATACAATACGACCGGCACCGCTTCACGGGCTTTGGAACCATACTCACGTTGGAATTCCGCATCAGGTACGCGAAGAACGGACCGCGAAATATGAGGTTTTGGAAATGATTAAAGCAGGCGCCATTGATAAGGGTATGTTTCTCCTTTTAAAAGGTGAACCCCATGTGGTAACCGAGAGAGAATTTGTTAAACCCGGTAAGGGACAGGCATTTGTTCGGGTGAAACTCAAGAATGTAAGGACCGGTCTGGTACAGAGGCCTACTATAAAAAGTCATGAAACAGTGGAAGAGATAACCGTAGAAGATCAAGCCGCCCAGTTTCTCTATGCCGATGAGGCAGCATTTCATTTCATGGATTCGGAAACTTACGATCAATTTACTGTTCCGGCGGAAGGATTCGAGGGTAAAAGAAATTACCTAAAAGAAGGGGACACGTACGAACTGGTCGTGTGGGAAACAAAGCCCCTTGATATCAAACTTCCGCTTAAGGAAGTCTACACGGTATCGGAAGCCGAAGACGCGGTTAAGGGCGA
>JABGPX010000347.1 GCA_018644745.1 Spirochaetales bacterium | reverse complement strand
GTTCGGCACTCGTGGAGTTTCGCCGATGGTCTGAAATCACCTAAAAACGGAGAGGAGAGAACCGCTCCCCTACTGCCTGGAGTCCGGGATGAACTGGTGAAACTCGCCGACACCAATCCTCATGGTGATGGATTCATTTTCTATCACGCAGATCCGCAACGACCCTGTGATGGTGAGGTACTAAGAAAAGGGCTCATTCACGCATTGGTAGATATGGAGTTGTCGGAGACGGTTCGGAAAAATCCAGACAAACGGAATGAGACAAGGGAGGAATGGAAGGCACGGGCCGTGTCGTTCCATTCATGGCGTCACTTTTTCGCCACTCATATCGCCGATCAAGTGGAACTGCGAAGCGTCCAACTAGCAACTGGGCATAAATCCGGCGCTATGGCCGAGCATTACGCCAATCATGTGCAGGACAAGCACTTTAGAGGAGTCTCGAAGGCAGTAAATCAGGCGTTCGGAAACGTTATTCCGATAGAACAGACAGCCGCGTCTTAAAATCCCGTATTGAATCTGAATGCAATTCTCTTACGCTGCAGCTAGCATGATAGAGGCGGCACAATCGAATGATTCGTTATTTCGTTTCAATGGCTTGTACGGGTTAAATTACCACATCCGATCCACAAGGGAATGCTACCGTGTGAAGGTAGCAATTTGGCTGGACAGCTTGTCGCCCCATGTAGCTCGTTGTATCTAAGTGTATTCTAGAAAAAGATTTGTGAAAAGACAGTTGATCTCTTTGATTCGCTCCGTATCAGTCTGTAGCTATACGTGAAAGCTCTCAAGGTCAGGCTCAAGGTCAGAGTGCATGGGACCACTCATGTGTTTGTGCGCGGCTGGAGTTGGCAGGTCGCAACGAGACCAAAGTAGCCAGTCAGCGCGACTATCTCTTTAAAGATTACGTCCGCGGCAATTCTGCATTAGCCAGGTTTTAAAGCACATATTTGGGAGATTCATCCTTCATTCATTGGTAGAAATTCACCCCTCCATAAGCCCCCCCAGCTATCATTCCGGTTCTTTTTCGGCCGATCGAGGAATTTCTGCCCAACGAATGCTCTCAACGTGCCAGAACAGGAGAGATTGTGTGCCCGGACAAGATAGTCGCTTTTAGCGAATCCAAAGCCTAATTGGTCTCGTTCCCGATGTTACGATGTCAATCGCTACATATTATATTTCAGGAAGCGGCCCCTGATAGTACCGCTTTCAGTGATACTGGTATTACTGATCCGACGTATATCCAGAACAACCTTCTTGCTGAATTCAGGAAATGGATGGATAACACAACGGAGCATCTTCTCGACGTTTTCAGTCTGACAGTACGCCCTTGGGGCACCGCTCGTAAAGCGGTAAATCTCTTTCTCAGAGATGTACTCTATAACCGCTATTTGTGTTCAAAATTCAAGATAGATAAATAGGAAACATGGATGGAAATACCATTGGACAGCGCCGTCGCTAAAGGGATCAAGCGAGAATTCCCAAAAGGCGATTTACCGGTTTGGCCACGACTTATCCGATTAGCTCCCTCGACCAGCGACTTATTTCAGAACCGGGCGTCTCAAATTGCCCGCAAAAAAGGAATTGCCCGCGTCCATCTCGATCTACATCTATGGGTAGATAATCGGTAAGCGAGATGTTATCGATATAGGAAGGTAATTCAAACATCAGAATTTACGATAGTGATTGAGAAAAGCGTCATTTTCAGGAATAGAGAAATGGCATCCTGTAGACATGATCCCCTAGCTGTCTTCGCCGATTTTACGCAGATGCTCTATCAACGTTTTAAGTTTCATGCTCTTCTCGTGGAGCCCTTTCTCTTCATAGCGCTTGCTAATTGTATTCAATGCCTCAAGAGCTGAAACTCGAGCTCCCTCGTGTTTCGCTGCCTTTGTGAAACAATCGGTCGCAGCATATAAATCATCAAGATCGCTGTATAGCCCGCCTAGACCATTTAAGGCATAGCTATTTTTACTGTCTTTTTTCAAAGCTTCTTTGTAAAGACGTTCCGCCTTCATACACTTTTCCAAATCGCGATATACTGCCGCTAGTCCGATTAAAGCTATAGTCGGCCTATTAAATAGATCGAGTATTTCATGATATTTACTCTCCGCTTTTTCCAAGGCATGAGCATGCCGGTATGCCGATGCAAGGCCGACATGAGCGTGTTGTTGCGTCTCGTCAAGAGCAATAGCTCGTTTATATGCTGCGATAGCGAGCTTAAATTGCCCGGCATCCCTAGCGGCCTTGCCTGTATATATCGCTTCACTATAACTGCTTACTTTCTCAATTTCTGCGAGCTGGGCACTATCGGCAACGTGAACTTCCGCTCTATCCTTCATTTTCAGCGCCACACTATTCCGGGGATCTATCTGCAGAATTCTCTCGCAAAGATCATATACCTTGGAATAATGATGCTTGCTTTCGTAGCATTTCGCTAGTCGTGTATAGGCACTAGCATACCTTGGCATAAGCTCAATTAGCTTTTGATTCGTTTCCATAGCTTGTTCATCCCAAATATCGCGGCGAGCCAATGAGTCTGACTTATTTCGTAAGTTTTGGAGATCTTCATGTGCACTCATGCATATAAACCTATATTAAGTAGACATTTCTCACATGTTATCTTCATGCGCCACATCCGGAAAAGACTCACGGATCCTTTCCTCCGCATTTGTTCTCACTCGAAATTCTACCCTTCTCGATGCGTCCCAGTTTGGAATTCCATCGTCAAGGACCGGCCGGCTATGAGAGAAGCCGTTTGCGACTATCAGCTTTACTGCCCATTCTAGCTCTCCGGTCCAATATTCCTCAGATTTATCGTGCTTAATATCTTGTAGAATGTATTTGAGAACATTGTTAGTCCGTTCCTGCGAAAGCTCAATGCCCTCAAAATAGTCCTCGGATCCTCCGGGATTTGCCGTGTGGCCTTCAATTCGGATTTCAGAAATATCTTTCTGGTATTTGCGAAGGATATCGAAGTACAAAGGCACAAATTCGTCTAGTATTTTCCTAAAGCCAGGTTGTACGGTAGCTTTATTCTTTTCAAATAGCACACGAGGTTCATTTTCAGGGGCTTCCTGAAACCTAACAGCCAGTCGCTCTTTATCCAGAATCGCATTCCAATCTTCAAGCTTATCACCTAATCCCGCTTCTATAGCTTCAAACAAAGCGTCATAATCCGCCTTGAAATTGAACTGTTGGTTAAGTCGAAGAAGTGTTCCTGCCAGCACTAATATCATTATGAGCAATAGTGCTGCCATTAAATCGCCTATCGACAAATCAAACGAATTGCTCGATTCAGTTTGAAGATTTAAGTTTTCAAGATCCACTTTGATAGGTCCTCTTCTGCAAGTTGGGATTTAGCTAAGGTTAAGTCCGGAGAACAAGTCAGATCTCTTTACCTCTACCATTTCTGAAGGGAACAATGTCGATTCCGCCATTATGCGCTTTTGATCGAGTAGATCCGATAAGACCTCATCAAAAGTTTTGAAATCCGATGCAATTGCTTTGGGATGGTATACAAATACGTCCTTTTCTTGTCCTATCCTATAAACCCTGTCAGTAGCTTGATCCTCCTTGGCAGGATTCCAATGCCGGCCATAATGAATGACATGATTTGCTCCGGTAACATTTAATCCCACACCAGCAGCAATCGGGGACATTATAATGACATTGAAGCCTTGGGATTTATTAAAGGCGTTAATAATGCTTTGTCTTGATGCCTTCGCTTTGGCGCGTTTCGATTGCAATGCCGGCGTATCGCCATTTATTATGGAAGCATCAAATCCATACTCAATGCGAATTAAGTGAGAAAGCAAGAGCTGGGTTCTTTTATACTCCGCGAAAATTACCGCTTTCTCCTTTCTCTTTTTAATATCCTTCAAGATACGAGAAAGCACGATCAGTCTAGCAGACATACCTACAATATCTTCGGGTTTCCATTGGAAAATATTCTGATCATAAAGATAGGGATGGTCACTTAACCATTTTAAGCGGTGTATGGTTCCCAAAATCATTCTTGCATGGCTCTCATTTTCCGATTTGTCGGAACTATCGTGTGATGATATCACCTGCACATACTCATCATATTGTGGTTCCGGCATCTGCTCAGATAATTGGAATTTTTCAAAGAGTGATTCATTCGCGGTATCTGCAGAAGAATACTTAAGGGGCAGTTGATCCAAAATTTCTGTCTTCAACCTGCGTTTCAAGTAAACGCCACATTTATGGCGAAGTCGCTTGCCTTTACCCAAAATATCTTCAGGAGTATCATTCTTCGATATTGCATATTCTCCGCTGAAACCTTTTGCAGATCCAAGCAAGCCGGGAACGCAAAAATCCATAATGCACCAAAGATCATGATAGCTGTTTTCTACCGGGGTGCCAGTCATTGCAATCTTATATCCGGAATTTAGAGCTTTTGCGGCATTGGTAACAATTGTCCCAGGTGTTTTGATGCGTTGGGCTTCATCTAAAGCGCATGCTGTCCAGTTGATTGCGCACACATCAAATTGATACCGTCGCAATGATTCATAGTTTGTAAGCACTAGTAGCGGCCTTCTCAGAGCAACATCTTGCTTAAAAATGCTCCGGAAGGCGTCTGGGCTACCGTGAACTTGATGTATGGTATATCTACCATTGGGAAAAAACGAACTGTACTCTTGCTCCCAGTTTTCCAGTAACGATAAAGGGGCTACGACAATCACTATGGGCGCTTCATTTTTAATTGCAAGCCACTCAAAAAAATACAAGATTTGAATAGTTTTGCCCAAACCCATATCATCGGCGAGCAGACAACCGGGGGATGCCTCTTTATAAAGCGATTGAAGCCATGCAACACCTTCACGCTGGTGTTTTAGAAGGGTAAAATCAGTTTTTCCAGGGATTTGCTCAAATCGGTGTTCAAGATCTGTAATCGATGAATCTTCTTCGTAATCAAGAAGTTCTGCATTTTCCTTTATTATGAGAACTTCGTTGTCTCCGGAAATTGGCAAGCTCTGATCTGCAAATTGTTTTCGAGCGGCATCAATAATCGATTCAGCTTCATCTAATGGAATTTCACAGCCTTTATAACTAAACGACTCCTGGCCCTTTTTTGTCGCCTCGGTTACTATCTCTTGAAAATTAATAAA
>JABGPX010000616.1 GCA_018644745.1 Spirochaetales bacterium | reverse complement strand
AAAAACGAGAAGCTCACAAACGTGGGAAGGTATGCTTGAAAGACGCTGCGGCGGAGACTCCGGTGCAAGTTCAAGCAATTATGGAACTATACACCTTGCAGGGCGACTTTTTTCCAGTTTCGCCTGATCTTCACCAATGAAAGCATCTTTCTCTGTGAAGCAAATCACAGAAGCGAGTCACATATTATACGTAGACTAAAGGTTGATAGTACATGTAACAATACTATAGGGAGGAAAACCATATGAAGAGTTTTCTTAAAGAAAAAGGGATGCTGACATTGAGTATCGGCGAAGGCTACCTGTCAGCTTACGAGGTAAGTGTTCTCAAGCCTGGAGACATCGTCAATTCATCCAGACTCGCAGGTGAAGGCTATGCGGTATACTTCAACGACCGGCATCTTTTCACAAGCGAGGTAGTAATCATTGATAAGGTGTTTGGTTTGCGGGTTACTACATTTGTTCCGCCTAAATCCAGCTTTGATGTTTTCACAAACCTTGACGATCCGATTGAGATTCTACCTATTATGATTCGGTTAGGATCAATTGAACTTGCTTTGTCTGATCTAAAAGGAGTGGGTCCCGGAACCATTATTAGCTTAGACAAGCCGTACAATGATGAAGAAGATGCGGAGCTTCTCGTCGCAGGCATACCTGTAGCACAGGGCAAAGTTGGCGCAACCTATGAGAATATGCATTTGAGAATTACAAAAGTGTATGACAACAGCGCCGAAAATACCGATATAGAAGTTCGGTCATCCGGCAGCTTACTCGAGCACGGGTATTCCACAAAATTCAGCAAAGATTATAATTTTAAGCGACCAGATAAGTTTTCCCGCAATGCGATAGATCGCCTTAGGAGCATGCATGAGCTTTTCGCACAGAATCTGAGAATGAAATATGGTGTATACGAGGAGCACAATCTTGTGGTAGACCAGCTTACATATGGGGAGTTTCTTGCCGGCTTGAACGTTGACAACTATCATTATCTGCTTATTCAAAATCTACCCTGGCCACGACATATCCGGGCCGAACATGAAATAGGCAGGATGATGCTCTCTATTCCCAGTAAGTATTATGTAGAACCGGAGAATCCAAAGCACCCGGCGCCTGATGAGTCCCGCGAGCTGATTCGACGGATCATAACAGGTGAGGATAATGAGCACTATAAGAATTACCTGCATGGGGTATTTCTCTTCGTCCGAAAAGACGGACCTGTAGCAACACTGACAGCAGAACAGGATCGCAAGGACTTTCTACTATCAGCATTGCGCGGCAGTTGGAAGAATCTTGCTGATGTAAACTTTCAATACTCCTCCTCAGCAAAAGACTCGACGGATTTACGGCTTTTACATGATAACGAGATGATTATCCTCGTTTCAATTCAAGATCCCAATTCTACCGAGAACCTAATATCGGTTGTTTATCCGTATTTAACGCTGCAGCCATTTATGGGAATTTTGAATTGACAATGACTCGTAATATTGACTCGCGTATTCAAACGCTAAAATCATTACGTAGTTTCGCCGGACTAGGCGAAAGGGATTTGTCATCGATAGTTCGATATGGGGAGCATACCGTGTATCGGAAACAGCGGAATATCTCCTATCAAAGTGATCAGGTAGATCGAGTGATTCTTGTTCTCGGGGGCAGGTTTTCACGATTGAAGTACCGAGCTGATGAAAGCTGCATGATCCTCGGGAAGGGAGGAGCAGGAGACTGGGTTGGGCTTACAGAGTTTCTTGTCTCCTGCCCGTACCTGTACGACGCTATTGCAGAAGAGCAGACTGAGGCCCTTGTCTATTCCGCAGGGGCTTTTCATGAACTCATACAGTCGACAGAACTGAAGGACCGGCTGCTTCGCTATCTGGCAAAATCGGTATATCTGCTTCACACACAGATTGAAATAAACTCTCCGTATCTACGATTAGTTCAGCATATTATGGCAAACTGCAGGCAGGTGGATTCGGGCGAAGTAGCATTGATGGCAACGCAGGATGAAATTGCTAAAGCGATAGGTACGACCAGAGAAACCGTTAACCGATATCTTCAGGAATTGCAGAGAAAAAACCTGCTCATTGTTCGTCGAGGACAAATTGATATTCCAGAGCTGGATGCTTTGCAGGAAGAGCTATATGTGTTTTCTTCGCCGACTTAAGGCAATACATTATTGTAGTTAAGGCAAGCGTTTGAAAATACGGGTAGAGCCATTATCAATCACGCTTTAACTCAGGCGTCATTAGAAACGGGAAGTGATGATAACAAGCGTAGATCTCCTCGCGCCGTTTCTCAGCAGCCCGGTATTGAATATTAGATGGATCAATGACTCCGTAGGGTTCTGGCAATCCATCTCGGCAAAGGTTAGAATCATCAGCAGAGTACGCCGCAGACGAACACAAGGGCTTTCCTGGGCAGTTTGTATGGGAGCTAAATACCTAACACCCTTTCTTCAGATTCCCATAATGAATGGCAGTTCTGTCTACCTATGCGCGATGCTGCCTGCTCACATGTTCATAACGTGATAAGTCGCTATTCTCCGTAATCCGCTTGAGTGTGATTACTACTGAATCAACTACTTCGAGCCAGAGAGTCTCACCGAGTTTCGCCGTAGCATAGATCGGAGTACCGACAACCCCGCTCTTATCCGACCCTTGAGGTGGGTGGATATTCACTTCCCATAATCCATAATCAGGGAAAGGTAACATACTTTAAATGGTCATTCTTCCTTACAATGCCAACCTACTAGAGGTTACATTCGTCTCTATAGGTAGAGATATGAAAACAGAGTTCGATTTAGATCAACTGGTTCGTGAGAACTGGATCCGAGTTTCCTCCATTGCATTCCGAATTACAAATAACCACGAAGATGCTTCGGAAGTTCTTCAGCTCGTTTTTCTGAAACTCATAACCCGGTGGAGCACAATACATGAGCCCGAGCGAGTTGCTTCATGGATAGCATTAGTGGCAAAAAATACTGCTATCGACTTCGTTCGCTGCCGAGATAGAAACCCGCCAACAGTTTTTTTTGGTGAAGGGAATACTCATAAGCTTGATCCGGAGTTGTATCTCCGGAGATATTGTCCTGAAGCAAGCTATCTCCAGTCCGAGAAGCGCGTTATGGTTCGGGACGCGGTTGAACGGATTGACCGAGATTACAGAACGTTAATTAAAGCGTTTTACTTTGGCGGTAATTCCATCAAGCAAATATCGAAAGAATCCGGGATACCTGAAGGAACGATAAAGTGGCGATTATCACAGGCGCGACAGAAATTGAAAGAGGAGATTAGCATGGAAACAACCCAAACAAGAGCAACCGATTCCGGCATTGTTGAGCTATATTGCGAGACTATCTGGGGTTCTAACGGGAATGATCGAGAGCTGCAAGGAAGAACAGTATGTGCCTCGCTCCTTTCCAAGCAAATATTGTTTGCTATCCGAAAAGCTGGAAAGAATGTACACCAGATTTGTCAGGAGGTTGATGCAAAAACCGTATATGTAGAGGATCATCTTTCACAGATGGTCGCCGCCGATGTCGTGACACAACGGAATGACCGTTTCAAAGCCAATTGTATTTTGCTGGATGAGAAAGATGAACAAGCGATTTTGGACTCGCGGCGGCCAATCGCTACTTCTGCGGCGCAGGTAATCGCCGACTACTCGGAGAAAATTGACACCTTATTCGGTAATCTGTCTATCGCAGATTACTTCTCAGATAAAAATGAATTTCGCTGGTTTTTCGTGGGCCTATTTGTGCTGAACGTCGGGATTAGGAGGACTTTGATCGCAACAAATCGATTGGGTTCAATCAATCCTCCTGAAAAACCTGACGGCGGGAGCTGGTATTTCTTGCCGCGGCTAAAAAACTCAGCGATTCCGGTGGAACTTGGCTGTAATAGAGACGAGTGGCTGCAGGGAAAAGTCGTTTCGGGGTATGCGCGGTACTGGAACTCGGACTATGCATTCGTGAATGCAGGGCGTAGCAAGCACGGAATAATGGGCGTTCTTAAATCATTACTCAGCGAACATCCTAATCCGGTTGCGGCGAGTACATTTGATGAAAGCATACTTGCCACTGCAATCGAACTCGGTTATGTAACAATGAATGACAGCATAGTCAGCCTGTCTATTCCAGCGTTTACGGGTGAAGATGGCGGGAACATAGTGTCACTCGCTGATGAAATATCACGGGTAATTACTTCTCAGCCGTTAGCAGCATATCCGGATGATGTGTATGAAGTATTTGATAAAATCGGTTTCGGATTCCTGAAAGATGATTACCAAGTACGCGCTCACAATCTTGCTTGTCCCGGAGTAATGCGAACCCTCGTAGAACGGAAATTTCTCACCCCGCCAGAAAAGAGTCGAAAAGATAGTTGGGGTGTTTTCCTCTGGAAAGGAGATTTCTTACCAATGATAGAAGGGTGATTAGGATGAGATATAGAACCGGCTTAGGTTCATATATGCTCATTCGGCCCGAGTGTGTCACTTGGCGCCTACCTGGTGAACTCAAGAACCATTAAAAACGGGAATCGACGATAGCGTGCAATCAGCTCTCGCTTATTGTCGTTTTTGATCCCGCTTATTCCATTTGGATTCAGATCTGACATTCGGGACAGGAAAAAACCATGCTTTGAGAACTCATTGATGTAGTCCTCAAAGGTCCGATGATAGTAGAAGACCTTAACACCCACCGATGCCATTCCGGCGTATTCTACAGATTTTCCGGTGTCAAAGTAATTCTCGACCTTCCCTCGAACCACCGCGGAATAAGAATTGTTCTTTGATAATACAATTCGAGACCTTTCGCTGGCCATTTCACAGATCGTGCCGATGAACCCAACGTACTCAGGCGCGTCGTCAATAGCAAGGTTGGATACTACAAGATCAAACGCACCGACAAGATCCAGGGACGGAGGATCACTCAGATCAAGGCAACGGTATTCAATGTCTCTGCCATCGCGTCGATCCACCGCCATGTCAATAAGATTCTGGGAAACATCGATTCCCATGACGTCGGCACCAAGGTCATGGAGCTTGCGGGAAATGCGACCTTCACCACACCCGGCATCGAGAACACTAAGACCTTCGACCGGCGAGGCGAACTCAAGGAGCTTGGGGATTACCAACTCTGGTCCGAGGATGTC
>JABGPX010000374.1 GCA_018644745.1 Spirochaetales bacterium | reverse complement strand
GGTAAGAGTGTTCAGTACCAAATCAGGGAACATGCCGCCTGTTGTTGCCGCGGTACCATAGGTTTCTACAGCTACCAGGACATCACCTGACTCATCGGCAATTGGCATCTTGTCCAGCGGAAGCACGAATTCATACACCTTATGCTGGTAACCAGCCTGTTCGGTATAGGAAAACCCAGCCGCACCCCATTCGGTCTTCTCCACGGACACAACGTATTTTTGCGTACCATTTCCCGATCGAATATGTACCGCGGCGTAATCTTTTGCTCCATCGATGGTATTGTCCGCCGTGAAATCTATTGCGATGTAAAGATTTGTTCCATCATCCCGGATCCATCCATACGTGGTGCCCTGAGGATGACCGGAATCGACGGAGGCATATTCGGCGAACAGCGGAGAGCCCAGGTCCTCGCCATTTATTTCCCCATCTGCCAGGAGGCTTCCCGGATTGGTTCCGAGATGGTATCGGTAGAAAGATCTAATCCTACCCGCGCCGGAACGCATGTTTGTTTTCGGAAAAAGAAAAGGAATGGTGCTTATAACTTCCTGTTCGATACGGGCCCGCAGCGCCAGCTTGGCGTCATCAAAGATTTCCGCACCAATAATCCTTTGCAGTTCGACTATCAAACCACCCTCGTCGATTTCTACCACATCAAAATCCGGATGACTCAGTTTCGCAAATGGTACTGATTCTTCTGACAGGGAGTAACCGGTAAGGCCGATAAAGTCAGCGTGGGAAGCACCGCCGCCAAACTTTTCCACCTTCATCAAGATATTATCGCGGGTTAGCACATCCTGATGCAAAGCAAATTCTTTCTCTTCGAAAAACTTGCCGTACTCCCCGGAAGCCACCTCGAGCCATTCATTATCTACGGAAACAGACACGCTTATCGTTCCCGCGGGACCTTCAACCGGCCCGACAGGAAGAAAAGCCTGCCGTGTTGTCTGCGCGGTAAGGGGAGAAGCGACACACAGCGCTGCTAAAAAAACGATAATATGCAGTTTCATCACATATCCTCCGTTAAGACAAAGGTCATATTTGAGAGAGTTCCGCCGATGTTGAGAGTCCATAAATGCGTGCCGAGCCCGGCGACCGAAAGCGTGGTGATGGGCGTATCCTCCGCACCGAAAGTAACCGAGTACTCGGTTCCGCGAATAAAGTCGCCGTATGAGGTGGTACCTCCGGGTTCGACGTCGTTAAATGAGACATCGCCGATTTTTACATTTGGCAACGGCCCATCCGAGACAGCAGAAACAATCCGGATGCGGTGTACATTCGGTGTGAAAATAGCGCAGCCGGTAAATAGTAAGACAATAAGGATGAGGGTGAAATACAGATATTTTTTCCGCATAATGTTCCTCCGTAATGACTCATTATAGGAACCGTTTCATCGCGAAGTCAAGGAAGACCAGAGACCGCTTATATCATGGAGTTCGATGGTATTATCAAAAAAGTTAGAAAAAACCATCATCGAATTGTCCGGAGATAATGCAAGCCCGGTAGGCTGATTTCCTCCCCAAATCCAATCGACAATCTCGAGAGTTCGGGTATCCAGGATAAATATCTTGCCCCTCTCCGGGCTCTTCATCCGGTAATCGACATCATTGTTCCGGCCCCTGCACGAGACAAAGAGATACCGGTCGTCGGATGAAAGAACGATAGTATTCGGATTGCTCGCGAGGCGCCCGGATTTGCGGAATGATCGATCTCTCAGATCTATCGCAGTAATTCGGCCGGTGTACATGTCAGAGGCAAACGCGGCAACACCCGCCGAATCAAGCACAACATGACGCATCGCGCCCGGACCGGTTTCGACAGTATCAGTAATCAATTTCTGTTCTCTATTGATGATTTCTAAAGCCCCGGTAGTGAAGTTGGCGGCGTATAGCTCACGGCTGTTTTTCGACACAGCCAGACCGCGGGGGATTCCCGGGATCGGGACGAGAGCAGTTAAATCTCCGGAATGAACATCGATGAATGATACATCCTTGGTAATCCAATGAGATGCATAGGCGGTATTCTCATCTGACGAAAAGGCTAGAACTTTAGGCCATTCACCGCCCGATGGGATAACCCGGAGCGGCTGGTATGTGTCGCCATCAAGTATATGGATCGAGTGAGTAAGCATCTGGCTGACCCAGATCTCGTTTCTGCTTTGATTGAAGACAAGCTCGACAAAACCGGTGACTATATCATCAAGTACGATCTTTTCAGCAAGGCTCAGCGGTTCGACCGAATAGACTTCTATTCCGGAGCCGAACAGCAGAGCCGTTACCAGGAAGCGGCCGTCGGGAGTGAACATGAGGCTCTTCGGTCCGTCGCCGGTACTCACCTCCCCCATTTTCTCGATCAGATTGCTTCTATCCGGGAGCGCCTTGGCGGCCGGGTCGGCATTCAATACAAGAACTGAGAAGATAAACGGCAGAATCAGAAGATCTCGCGGCACCATCGAAGGCTACTTTGTCCAAACCACCGGAGCTTTTCCGACCCAGGTGTCGTCGGTAAGCTGATCGATCATGAAATCTGCCAGCTGTCCGACATCGATCGCCATCTTGCCAATAATACGCTCATCGGCGTGAACACTGCCCGAAAGCTGCGGCTTTATCGCAGCGGGACGCACAACCGTAACCGGGAGCTTAGAATCCAGAGCAGTATTTATTTCCATGCTTTTCGTTGCCACCACCACGCCAAAGAAGGTTTTCATCATGAAATATAACAGCTTTCGATTGAAAGGAAGCTTCTCATCGCGCAGCGGGATTCCCGCGCCGCCGATCATTATGAACTTCCGGGTTCCCTGCTTTTCGAGAACCGAGAGAAGGTGATCAATGGTTTTTTGGGATTGCTCGGTATACACGGCGGACTTTTCATGCATTCCGGGACCGACGGTTGAAAGCACGGCCTCCGCGCCTTCCACCGCGGCATCGACACCTGTCTCGACGAAATAGTCACCCTTTACAACTGTGACTTTATGAATCATATCGTCCAATTTATCTGGATTTCGAGCCAAGACGGTAACCCGGTGGCCGGCAAAAATAAGTTTCTTCAGCAGTACCTTGCCGACAAACCCGGTGGCACCTAATAATGTTATTTTCATGTGCCAAAGATACTATCAACGTCGCGATAAAGAAAAGTCGTACAGCGGCGGCGATGCTTCCGGATGTCTGATATCCAGTTCCGGATAGAGAAAGCTTGCGACTACAAGACCGATAAATCCGGTGACCCGGACAAGATTTCCGACGCCATGACGAGAGGTATTGTCCGGATTCAAGATGTACGAAGCGAACAACTCGGCGCCGGCTCGAGCGCGCGGTTCGTCGTTGATATTCTCACAATACCAGTTTAGAAAATGGGCTAAAAAAGCGCTTCGCTGTCCATCATATTCTCTCTCGATTCCCCAGAACCCCTGCGCATTCTGCGAAGCAAGGGCAAACTCCATGATCTTCGGTGCGGCATTCTCCAAAGCCCTTCGGTAATTATCATCATCGAGATAGAGATATGAGGTGAGCAGCCCCTCGAGGGAATAATGAAGCCCTTGAAAAACAAATTCTTTTTCTATCTTTCCTTCTATTCTATAGGGAATATTCCCCGTGTCATCGAACTGCCCGAGCAGCCAGTATGCGGCGTCCAAGGCGGTTTTTCGGCAGATCTCATCCTTTGTGAGTTTGTATAATGCCGCGCTAGCCTGAGCACCGGCACACGCCGTACTTACGGTGTAAGTCCGCGTCTCGAGCTGCCCCTTCCGATAGCCGACACCAAACGCACCTGCGTCCTTTCCGGTATCGATTATCCATCCCGGACTTGCCTCCTGGCCGCGGTCCATCGGATCACAATCGGTTCCTTCGGCAATCAAGAGATAAAACTTGCTGAACGTATCGAGGTATCTGGTTTTACGGTCGTCGTCCAAATATGGGAACACCTTGAACAGTGCATGCGCGGCGGTTCCGGTATCGGCAAGATAGAGGTTCTTGCCCGGCATGTCCCACCACCATACCGCATCATTCCCCTTTGAAGTTTTTATCGGAATAGCACTTTCAACGAAGTAATCGCACCACGAAACCGCTTCGCGTAGAAAGGACTCTTCCCCGGTTATTTCGTAGGTGCAGGTAAGCACACGCGCCAAGTTTCCGTTGATAAAAATGCTGTCTCCGACTTCGTTCGAACCATCAGGGGTGTCATGGATAAAACCCGATCCGAGTTTGTGGCTGACGCACCACTCGGATATTCGTACGAGCAATGCGGCAGCTTCTTTTTTGTTGATGTTCATATTCTACCTAACCATAAATCCGCCTTATTGTCCTCCTCTGCCAAATTGCCTACACTAAAACCGTGGATATCGATACGATCAAAGCCAAGCTTACACCCTTACTTGAGAGATCGGATGCCGAAAAGGCTATCCTTTTTGGGTCTTACGCCCGGTCGACACAAGACGATCGCTCAGATATCGATCTTATTATCATCGACAACGAAGACCTCCCCTATTTGAGAAGGCTTGATAAATATTTCGCGGACATTGTTCGTACACTGGAAAAATCCGTAGATCTTTTTGTGTACAACAACCTGGAATTCGAAGATATGAAAGAAGGATTCTTCATAGGCCGTGCCGTGGCCGAGGGGGTTGTGCTGTATGAGCGCGGAGAAACATAAAAGCGATTCTCGGCGATGGCTCAGCCAGGCACTTGCGGATATTCAAGCAGCAAAAAAGTCGAAGGATACAGAAAGCTTCGAATGGGCATGTTTCCAATCTCAACAAGCTGCGGAAAAAGCATTAAAGGCACTGTGGTTTCACTCTGAATTAGACCCATGGGGGCATTCTGTTTACCGGCTCATCACCGAATTCTCAGGTGATACCGCGATTAAAGACCTTGCAGATGACGGTCTGCTGCTAGACAAGTTATATATTCCAACCCGATATCCCAATGGTCTGCCCGATCTAGCTCCCCATGAAGCATATGGACGCCGAGACGCTGACGGCGCGATCGAAGCATCCGAGAAAATCATGCAAGTCGTCATCGGCTTAATTGAAAAGACAACTTGAATTGACATTCAAAGCTAAGCTGTGCTATTTTTGCCTCTCTATCGGGCTGTAGCGCAGCTGGTCAGCGTACTTGACTGGGGGTCAAGGGGTCGGCAGTTCAAATCTGCCC
>JABGPX010000196.1 GCA_018644745.1 Spirochaetales bacterium | reverse complement strand
CTTTTCCCACTCCCGATGCATACCAACTCGATGCGGGGGCGTCGCTGATGACCTTTGATATCACCTCGGGAGCGGTGGACGGGTTGTGCGAGGCGCTGTGGGCGTGCGCGGTGGAGGATGAGGCTGCGGTTCGGGTGAACCTGCACTTCGGCTGCCGAATTCCAGGGCTGCGTATACACAGCGAACTGTCGCGGGAGGGGAGACTGGAGATCGAGAAGGAGAGCGACGTGAATGCGCTCGTTCGGCTGCCTTCTTGGGTGGCGCCGGACGATCTTGCAGTGGAGGTGGATGGCGAGATGTGCGAGGCGAATGTATTCAATTCCTTCCTGGCCGTCCCCCGGCGGGCGCGAAAGGCGGTGTTGACTTTTTCGCTTCGAGAAAAGCGCACGATTGAATGGATCGACTACGAGAAATATACCATCGACTGGCGCGGAGATCAGATCGTGGCCATGTCGCCACCGGGAGAGCATCGGCCGCTGTTTCCGCCGTGCCCCGGTGAATGACACCGACCGAATATGCAGGCAGTTCTGTTGTTGATAATTGGAAACAACCCAATATAAGTGTATACTAAGTGCATGAGGTAATGATATGGCAGTAAAAACTATTACTATTGATATGGAAGCGTATACTTTGCTTTATGAAGAAAAACAGGGAAATGAATCCTTTAGCAAAGTTATTAAAAGAACTTTGAAGAAAAAGAGAAAAAATGCAGCCACGTTTTTAGCTAATCTTGAGCAGTTTGTATTTGAAGATGAGACAATTGATAAAGTCGAAAATATAATTGAAGCAAGAAAAGACAGTTTAATTTCATCTGTGATTCTGGATGAGGATATTTAATAATGCTTCTTGATACCTGTTTTTGTATTGATTTGATGCGTGAAAGATCAAAGGGACAGAATGGACCAGCTATAAGAAAAATGAAAATATTTGCAGATGCAGAAATTTTCATTTCTCTGTTTACATTATGCGAACTTCGATCCGGAGCGGAATTATCTAATAACCCAATACAGGAATTAAAAAAAGTTGAACTGATAACAAGTTTTGCCGAGGTTTTATATCCGGAAAGTTCCTTTTCTGTTTTATACGGAGAATTGGAATCATTTTTAAGGAAAAATGGAATGCCTATGCCAGTTATGGATCTTCTTATTGCAGTGAGTGCAAAAGCAGCAGGCATACCAATTATCACTCGAGATGCAGCACATTTCAATCGAGTACCGGGGCTGGTGGTAGAGGAATATTAAAACTGCATCATAAAATGCACACCACGTTCTCACGGCACCGCCGGGGAATCCCTCGACTCGAAATGATCCAATTCATTGTCGACAACGTAATTCTGATAGATAGGCCCGAATCGCCCTGGCCAGATCATGCCCAAAAAGCTTGGCTGAGAGCTGATTCACCTCGTTTCCACGGGCAGTGGCATACGGGATCTCTATAGATGAGCCGAGGAGGGAACCGGGCAGACTCGACAGCCACATAGTGCAGTTTCGCCCTTTCAGGAAACCTTCGGCTGTGTTCCACTCCTGACCAAATGGGAGATTGTCACCGGACCGGTAAGGCAATGGCCCTCCCGCGGTGGATTCCAGAATGTTTCCGAAACGAATCTGCTCGCTCCAGGCGCCGGCATCCTGCTGCCCAACCTGGTAAATGTGCAGGTTCCCGTCGCCTCGAAGATGCGGGCAGTGAAGATCCAAAGATATAAATGGTACACCGCCAAGCCAGTCGGGCACGAGTTCCACAAGAGACCTGACCGCGGGATAGCGGGGATTGTTATTGAAGTCGCGATTGTGATCTCTCGGAATCCTGTTCTTCCCCTGATCTCCATCCTCCACTCCGTCGGTATCCATAAACGGTACGCAAAGAAACTCTATATTATTCCGAAGCCAACCCCCGTCGTCGGTGTCGTCTAACACGTAGTCAACAAGGCCCTCCAAGGAGTAACTGGCCATCGACTCACATGCGTGACTCCGGCTAGTGAGTACCGCACGAAACTTTGGTTTGCGGCCAATACTCCCGAAACGGAGCAGTGAAACCTCTCGGCCCTTGTCTGTCGTACACAAGGATTCCCGCTTGAATCCTGCATCTTCTTTATGTTTCCCGATCAGACGTTGTAAGTGGTAATTGGTGTACGCCATGGTCATCGAAAACCTGACCTCCACGCCGCCTCCGGGGTAGTCGAAGGTAAAGCCGTTGCCGACAAGCGA
The DNA here is from genome assembly GCA_018644745.1 of Spirochaetales bacterium. The sequence continues at coordinate 2,950 of JABGPX010000196.1, read as the reverse complement.
CGGAGCGCCCAACCAGTTCCACGACTCACCCGAATCCATGCTGACTGCCGGGCCGCGAACACCGAACACGTCGCTTCCGGAAAAACGGAAGGTTATCCGCGAGGGCTTGTTTTTACGAAATCGGAATGCCCAGTAAAACCAATCCCCATCGGTATCTCTCAGATCCTGGCGCAGCTTAAACTCCGAAGCTGATACATCCTCTACGATTATATTGCCGCCTGGGAAGTCGCAATCTATTTCGCCCACCTTTTCCTCCCGTATCTGCATGGCCTTTCCGCCGCTCCTATACCCGGCGGCCTTTGAGAAATATATGCTGTGGTTCAAACTCTTCATCAACGATCAGAATGTCTGCGCTTTTCCCCGGCTCGAGGCTGCCTACCGAATCGAAGATATTCACCGCCTTTGCCGGATTTGTTGAGGCGAGTTTACAGATTACCCGAACGTCCGCGCCGGTAAAGCTCTTCATGTTTCGGCACGCCAGCTCCATCGTCATTCGGCTTCCGCAGAGCTCTCCATCCTCGCTGATATTTATCTCAAGCCCGTCGGCTTCAATTGATTCTCCTGACGCATCGGTGATGATACAGACGTAATCTTCGCCCATTGTCTTTAGAGCCAGCTTCGCCATCGTCGGCCTGACATGGGCGCCGGAAGAGTCAGGGATTATTTCGACATACATGTCGTCGTAGGTCATGCAGCATTCATCGAGCCATGGGTCTCGAGTTCCGCCTTGAGCTTTTCCGGCAGGTGAACAGCCGGTGGCGTCGAAAAGGTGTGTTACAATACGGGCACCTTTCTCGTAGTATTTAGCCACGTCCTCCGGACCTGCTTGGGAATGGCCCATCGCAGGTACGATTCCATGCCGTACTATGGTATCAACAAATAACTCGAGCCCCGGCAGCTCCGGGGAAAAAGTCCATTGCCGAATCAAACCTCGCGACTTTTCGATAAAAGTTTCGTATTCGTTCTTTTTTACCGGATAAAATTTCCGATCTTTGCTTCGGGCTCCAAAATTCGGACTTATGTAGGGCGATTCCATATGGATTCCTTTTATGTTTCCAGGAGTGTTTGCCTCTGATGCGTCCCTAATGCGTTCAATCGCGGTTACATACTCCGGGAATTTAACCCCGTATCCGATGGAACAAAGCATTGAAGTCGTGCCGTGCTTAAGGTGATGAGCAGACATGCGAACAGGGTCTACCTCACAACGAACCTCGTTGCCACCGTGGCAGTGTATGTCGATAAAGCCGGGGATAATATAGTTGCCTGCCGCATCAATAGTCTCACAATCGGCTGCCAGCCGGATATCATCCGACCCTCCCGAGGATACTATCGTTTCATTTTCAAAAACTAATACGCCGTTTGTTATTACTTTCTCGGGAAGTACGAGATTTCCGTTTACAATTGCTTTCATAATAAACCCATCCTGTTCTGGTTGTGGTAAAATAAGTCTATCATAGTTGTTGTTCAGCCAAATAGCAGCCGCTGCAAAGCAGGAGAAAGATGAAATCTGCAACACCGGACAATAATAATGAGCATCCGAGAATATTGATCAGTGCCGAACCGCGTAACGGTTTGCGCCACGTAAGCGATATTCGTAAGGCAATTACCGGCGGCCGGGCCCGCGAGTTGTGGAATGAGATGCTCCGAGATCTCGAAATTATCAAAAGCCACGAGCTCTATAATCCCGGCACTTCTCGAGAAATTTTACCGGGCCGAGACCCTCATGATCTGGAGCATAGGAATCCTGACTGGGCGCTCTGTACAGCGGCGGGAAACCGTATTACTTACGCCGCGTTGGCTGCGTTGATAACCGACGACCCTAGATATCTTGATGACGGGTTACGGCAGCTTGAATCGATTCTGGACACCGGATTATGGCCCGACTGGAGGCAGATTGTTTGGCGGGATCCTGCCCAGCGGATGCCCGCGGATCTTCGTACTGGTATGCTCGCAAAATCAATCGGTCTCGCTTACGACTGGGCGTACCATCTTCTCACCGAACCTCAACGAGAGGTGTTTCGCGAAGGCTTAAGGATACGGGCATTTGAGCCATACTGGCAGAGTGTTGAGGTTGATGCATGGTGGGTAAGGGGAGCCAATAATTTCACTCCATGTATTGCCGGCGGGGTGGCGATAGCCGCGATGTGCCTTGGTAATGATGGTTATCCCCGAGCAGATGAGCTGGTCGATCATGTAACTGGATTGCTGGAGCCTTTTCTCGATAACTACGGCCCTGATGGTGAGTTTAACGAGTCTGTCGGATATGCAGGTGCCACCCAGCTCAGTGTGGAGTACTGGATCGCGGAGAATTATTATCGCGGCGGCATCAACCGGCTGGCCCGTTCGCCGTTTCCCGAATTTGCCCGCTGGTGGATGCATTTCCTGCTCCCGGGTAATAGATACGCAGCATTGGGTGACGGGCATGTGGACGTTGCTCCCGCATCAGCGCTTTTCGCAGCCCTTGCGCAGGCAAACCGTGAACCGATATTCCAATGGCAGTATTTACGTAGCGCACAGACCACCCAGAGGCGGCAGCCTCACCTGGAACTACTTTGGCATGACCCGACGGTACAACCCGAAAATCCGGAAGGAAAGCTTCCGCATGGACGAGTATTCAAAGCATACGGCGGCTGTGTATCAAGCAGAAGCGGTTGGAACTCGGATAAGGATGACGTTGTGGTGTACGGAAAAGCAGGAGCCGGTTATGAAATGCACGGCCATCACGATGCCGGGCAGGTGTGTATCGACGGGCACGGCGAAAGGCTTATTGTCGACCTGGGTTCAACAATTCCTTACGGGCTGCAGGGCAAGGGCAACAACGTACGAAAGGTGAGTGACTACGACCCGGCGGAAGGTTTGAGTAGGTGGGGTTATTACCCTAACGGCGTGGCAGGCCACAACATCCTCGCATTTGGGCGCAGAGAAATGCGTGAGAGCGCCAAAGACCGGA
>JABGPX010000271.1 GCA_018644745.1 Spirochaetales bacterium | reverse complement strand
ATTATCCCCATAATCATGTAACGCGCGGCTTCCCATATATTTACGGCCGGTTGGCGATCTTCGGCGATTGCGGAAACAAACTCATGCACGAGATGCGCGTGAGATCCTCCGTGCCCGCCTAAATAATCCATCTTTTCCTGCTGACTTAAGCCGTCCACAACCTGACCAGCATTTAGCTCATTCTGAAAAGCGGAGGCGACTTCCTCGGGAAGGGGATCTCGCATCTGCTCGACGGGTACATCAGAAAGGTCATTTTTATCCTGCCAGGTATCATTTTCAAAGGATCCCTCATTGCCGTAGATCCGAAAAGTTTCCCTGCCCTTCGTGCCGATTTCCCTGTATTCAGATATTCGCACGTGCGCGCCGTTTGACATCCTGAACAGCGCAGTTTCGTTGGCCATGTTAATACCATGCCATTGTTCTCCCGTATTGTTGAAGTAGGGGAAAGCACACACTTTTTCCGCGTAAGCGTTCATGACACAGACGGGGCCGGCCGTCGAATGAGTCGGGTAGTGCATCGGGCCGGAAACAACCCCCGCGTACTTTTCTTTCATTGTTTTTTGCCATTCCTTTCCCGTCGCGGATCCTTCTCTCCTTTCCTTAACTTCCCGGAGCCCATGGTCAACATCATGGTAATATTCCCCTTCGGCATAAACAAAGCGCCCGAAAGCTCCTTGAGCAGCCTGGCGTCTGCAGTACATCGCCTGGGGCCGGTAATAGGTGGTTTCTCCGAGCATGTAATACTGACCGGTTGTCTTGCTTGTATCGATAAGTTTTTGGCACCATTCGATTATCTCGTCGCCATCGGGTACCATCATAATCGGCACCGCGCTGTATACATGCTTGCCCTTCAGCATTGCCTGAACCGCTTGGGGAGCGTGGAAAAAGGGTTGGGTGACAATGACAATGCCGTCCAGATCGGCATTGCAGATGTCGTCTATAGTCTCATATGTGTCTCTTACATTGAATTTGTCCTGAAACGATGGACGGTCCGCCCATTTTTTTATTCGGTCCGGTTCCCGATCACACAATGCGACCCGATCGACCAATGGATGACTTTTGAACAGAGGAGCAAATGAGGAGCCAAAAGCCCCCAAACCGACCAAACCCAACGATATACCCATAATCCTCTCCACGAATGCAATGATGTAGATCAGCTTTTCGCGTTTTGCCGGATATGTCAATACGGAGGCAGTGCGGCTGAAGGGACAGCAAAATTCTGGTAGGTGATCATTCTATCTGAAACCGTTATCATTGCTTTACGTTCTTTGATCAGGAGAAGAAGCACATGAAACTATGCATTGCCACGTGTCAGTTCGCGATAGGGGGAGATCCCGCCGCAAATACACGCGCTGTTTTGCGGCAGATGGGAACAGCGAAGGCTCGGGGAGCACATATCGTTCACTTTCCTGAGACAGCTTTGAGCGGATACGCCGGCAAAGATATAAAATCGGTCGGAGCTATTGATTGGGACGTTCTTATCAATTGTACCGAAACAATTATGGCGGCTGCGAAAAAGATGAAATTGTGGGTTGTCGTTGGCTCAGCTCACCGTCTGACGGGCAAACACAAGCCTCATAATTCATTATACATTATTAGCGACAAGGGTGATCTGGTGGAGCGCTACGACAAAATGTTCTGCACGGGAGACTCTAAAGCCGCGAGCCGTGATCTCTTGCATTACAGCCCCGGGGATCATCTCTGCGTATTTACCGTGAAAGGCCTTACCTGCGGAGCATTGATCTGTCATGATTTTCGATATCAGGAGCTATTCCGGGAATATAAGCGCAAAGGCGTACAGGTACTGTTTCACTCATACCATAACGGGCACCTAACGAAGGAGGAAATTGAGACAAATGGAAACATCCATGGAGTTATTGTCCCTCCCACCATGCAGGCATACGCCGCGAACAATTATATGTGGATTAGTGCCAACAATACCTCCAGAAAGGAGAGTTCCTGGCCTGGATTCTTTGTCCAGCCTGATGGGGTTATCAGCGGTCGGCTTTCGCGAAACAAAGCTGGTGTTCTGATATCAGAAGTCGATACGGCCAAAAAGTTCTATGATGCATCTGTTAACTGGCGCGACCGTGCCATGAAGGGAATATATCATAGCGGAAAGGTTGTGAAAGACGGCAGATCCTCTGAGCGTTGCGAGCTCTAGGTGATGCCCTGAACCTTGGCGGTTGAATCAGCATTACTCCTCTCTCATTCATGAATTACATCAACTGTTGTTCTTGAAAAGAGAAGATGTCGATGAAATCACCTCTCTTTTGCCCAAATCCGCATTGTTAAAACTACATCAAGGTGCCTTGGTACCGCCGGTATTAGAAGCATCCGGGATATCTCTCGAGATCTCAACATCATTACTGATACAGTGCGAATCATGTACGGGAGACGGTGTGTGTTGTATTCCGAAAACCATGTGACAAAGCACCAAGTGATGATGCCATAGCAAAGGTCTCGCTCGCAATATGAGTTTTCATTGCGCTTTGCTGGTGATGAAAAGGTATAAATAGTAAACGTAAGCGAACCAGTACAATTTTTACTGGAACAGCCAGCCCAGTGGGGTCCTCTCACGCTACCGTCCCACCAACGTAGAAACACTTGTGGCGTAATAGGCGTTCTTAGAGGTCAGATGGCGGCGAGCAGCTGCGCCAATTCGGCCATGCGGTTGGAGTAACCCATTTCGTTGTCATAGAAGCTTGTCATTTTGACGAGGGTATTTTCCCCTGCCTCGGTAAGCCGGGTGTTGCCGGGTATATACATCGAACTCCAAGACTCACCCACGCAGTCCCGGGAACACTCGTAATAGTCATTTACATCGAGGATTTTCCCGGAAAGACTGCTGGCATTGATAGCTTTGGCGTTTTCGGCCACTTTGGCGTTGATTTCACTCAGCGAATGCTTGCCCTCGATCAGGAAGACGACTTCAGTAACCGATCCGGTATCGGTGGGAACCCTGAGAGCGGTACCGTTGAGTTTGCCGTTCAGATGAGGAAGCACTTTGCCCACGGCGATAGCGGCGCCGGTGGAGGCGGGAATGATGTTGTTTAGTGTGGCGCGATTCTTACCGCCGCCGAAGAAATCCTGAACCCGCTGGGTGACAGTAGCCGCATGCGTAGTGCACATCAGGCCGGTGATTACCTTGAAACTATCGTCTACCGCCTTGGTAAGCGGGGCCAGGCAATTGGTGGTACAGGAAGCATTGGAAACAATCTTGTCACTAGCGGTGAGAGTACCGTGATTCACCCCGATGACCACGGTCTTGGTGTCATCCTTGCAGGGAGCGGACACGATCACCTTTTTCGCACCGGCATTGATATGTGCCTGAGCCTTTTCGGTACTTAGGTAGAAACCGGTACATTCCAGAACGACATCGACATCATGTTTCCCCCAGGGGATGTTGTTGGCGTCTTTCTCGGCGTATACCGTTACACAGTGTTCCCCGATCTGAATGACATTGTCATCGACCAGCTTTAAGTTAACCGGGAACTTGCCGTGGATCGAATCCTTAGGAAGGCCAGCGGCAATTTCTGCGGCAGAAACGAGGTCGTTTCCCGCGACGATGTCGATCTTATCATTGTACTGAGATGTGATAACGCGAATGATATTCTTGCCGATACGTCCCAGGCCGTTGAAAGCTACTTTGATTTTTGCCATGATTTGCCTCCTTGGTGGTTTTGGCGCGGTCATTTACTGTCACGATGTTGATAATCGGGAATAATTAGCCCAAGACGGATGCTTATTGTCCCAAGACTCATCTTACCATAATTCAATCGCCACGCAAGACGACCAAAGTAAACTGGTGCTTAAGAGGAAGCAGCTGAAAGGAAAGACAACCTAGAGTTGAAACAGCCACCTTTGCACGCTCATCTTCTTTCATCATTTGTATTCTGACCCGAACCTTTTTCGCAAATCTGCGCTTCTGGCGAATTTTCAAGGTTACACCACCCTCAATATGGGGACCGTGACGGCTTCGGCTCATTGGCGCGTCAAGCGTTAGGCGGAACTGGCCACTCAAAATTCGTTCCTCCTGATTGGCGCATTCCTCGCCGCCCCTGGCTCGATGAAACGCACAAGGGATACCGGGGGCAAGGAATGCCCCTGGAGGCGTACTTAAATGCGTCAGGAAAGCCGTATATCAAATACAAGTTTAGAGATAAACACGCCGCTACCTCGACGCGCCTCTTGATTATCTACTAGAAACCTATATCCTGTACTATTCGTGACCTGTAGAATTTGGCAATTCGACAGTATACTGCCAAATCCGCTTAAGATCCCGTGTCGTTTCTCGAGTGTATTGGTTGCAGAACGGGAAAATACAAAAACAACCCAAAAAAACTTTACTTTTTGGATATATTACAGCAAATATACAGTGAAGATGGAAATGTTAAACATAACAGCCACGCGCCACAATAGCCTTTTAGACTCAAATGATGCATTAATTGAGAAATTCAAAGAGTCTTACAGACTCGACCGGAAGCCAATAGAGGTGAATTTTCGACGAATCGCCGATCAGATCGGCGGGCCTAATCGAGCCAGTCACTTAATCCATTCGTATCCTGCCAAATTGATACAGCATATTCCCTTTTTTTTTATCAATAATACGGTTTATTCCTCGCCCGGTGACACGGTATTAGATCCGTTCTGCGGCTCGGGTACTGTTCTGCTAGAGGCTCTGCTAGCCGGCAGAAATGCGATTGGTGCGGATTGCAATCCGCTCGCACGCTTGATTTCGAAAGTCAAGACGACCCCACTCAGCGTCGATCTGATAGAACAATATTCCGAAAGAATAAAGACTGAGCTAGCTTCGGCGCCTTGCGAGCCGAAGCCAAGTGTGGTTAATATTAATTATTGGTTCTCAGCGAATACCTCAGATGAGCTAGCCAGGATCGCTTTCGCTATCCGCAGTATCCCCGAAAATGACTATCGAGAATTCTACGAAATTTGTTTATCTAGCATTTTGAAAAAAGTTAGTTTTGCTGATGATAGAGTCGCTGTTCCAGTAAGACGAAATTCGAAGCTGTACGGAGACCATACGCCTAAGGAAAACTCGCCTATTGGCGTATTTGAGGTCGATACACGAAAAGCTTTTTTTCAATCCGTTGAAGACAACAAGAGGCGTATATCATCATTGTCTTTTGAAGGAGC
>JABGPX010000289.1:3899-5162 GCA_018644745.1 Spirochaetales bacterium | reverse complement strand
ATAATCAATCCGTCGGAAATCGCCTGGTCAGCTCCCCCGGGATATTCATTCTGCCAATTCCATTCGATCAAATCCGGTGTCATACCGGACTCCACCAGCGATTGAAGCTGCTTTGCCGGACTTATGTTCATTGGATACTCGAACTCAATACGGACACCTGTCGCTTCCTCGAGATATTCATACATGCCGAGGTTCCCAATGAATCCGCTAAGAGGCGCCTCGCGTCCACCCGGCTTCGGCAGCCAGTAGGTGAGGGTGGTACCGGTTTCACCAAAGCTCGATTCGATAAGAGGCGCGGGAGTTTCGCTGCCGCAGGAGGCATAAAGAGCCACCAAAACGGCACATCCAAGCATTGGCAAGTATTTCAAACTACATCCCCCTTGTCCAATCGAATATTCTGGGAGGTGAGTGCATGAATTTCGCTAGAGTGTCGAGCTCCGATGCGCTTCGATCGAGGGTAAAGGCAAATCTAATAATATGCTCCCCTTGATCAGTAATTCTATATGGATAGTTTTCTTGGAGATCGAAGGGGTAGTGCCAGGCAAAAGGCGGGGATCGAAGTATGCTGAGCCGAATCATTTGATCGCTCACATCAACACCATAGCAATCCGGCGTTATCACTGCCGCGGTACTATCTGCATTTTCCCCGGTAATCTTTATCCAATCCCTGAACGGATATTCCTTACTATCAAGGGGACGGTTCAATGATCCGCCCGGAACACCGTCTTCTCGCTTTCCAATGGGATTGAATGGAATGCATAGTTTGGCGATGCTGAACTCCTCATTCCAGTTTATTCGCATTTCAAGCTCCGCCGCGGGATGGTCCTTATAAATGCGGAACCAGGCATATACTGTGCTGCGTCCATATTGACCTTCGACTCTCACCGTGGAGCGAACCGGGCCGTCTTCTTCCATTTCACGTTTTGAAGGGACAAACGAGCCTAATTTTTCCTCAGAATAGGAGGCGATATTGTGTGACCAGGTATCGCTTGAATCGCGATATACAGCAATCTCGATGCCTCCCTCTATCACAGACGGCGAAACAGAATCCAGTCGCCCGAAAAAATTGCCGGTTGGAGCCGAGTGTTTCCAATGCTGTGGAAGATGGGCATCGTCGGATGCAGCTTCATGCTCTGACGGGTCGAGACGATACATAACCGACTCACCAGGCGGTATTTCGGCGATCCAGGTCAGCTGCCGCTTTTCGCCGAGAAGGGCCGGCTGCTGATATTTTTGATATGGACGGGTATTACCGTCGGGGCC
>JABGPX010000289.1:0-3889 GCA_018644745.1 Spirochaetales bacterium | reverse complement strand
CGTGAGATACCGGCCCGCGAAATGCTTTATCGGTCGGATTAAATAACGCGATTCGCTGCAGCTTGTCATCTCCTGTTGAGATGAGATGGTTATAGCAGCAGCTGGAAATAATCTCTTCCGCGCGGCTCGCGGACGCGCCGATCTGTTCAGAGGCGTCATCGTATGCTTCGGGAATGCAGGTCCCCCCGATAGTATCGTGGAAATGATTGAGGAGCACCTGTTTCCACAGCGAATCATCTTCGTCCTCCGAAATCGAGTCGGGGCTGCCGAAAGAATGCAGGCAATCTTCCGCTTCAATAACTCTCATTTCAACCCTGCGCACTTTTCTTTTGAACGATCCAAGCACTGAGTAGCACCCAATTGCGTGATATTGAAGTTCCTCTGTGATGGTAGGCAGCTTCCCGACCCCCGTGCAACTCCGTACCGCCCGGAAGAACCGCGACGGGCTTGAAAATTGCAATTTGGCGGAAGGAAAGGTGTCGCGATTCTCTATAATCCATTCGATGAGCTTCCGGGTCGGCCCACCTCCGTGGTCACCAACGCCGTAAAAACACAAGACGTGAGGTATCCCTGAGACTTCCGCTTTGAGTGAAGCCGCTATATTCTTCTCGAGTGCTTCTATATTCTGGCCGTTGTAACCGGATTGGATTCTCCACGTGAGAACATCAAAGCCATCCGGTGATGTCCAATTAAATAACTCCGCCGGCAAAACGTGTTCGCCGTTCATTGGTCTCATGAAAATATATGAATCAAATCCGGCATTTCTCAGGAAACGCGGAAGGAACGCGGTGTGTCCGAAACTGTCGACATTGAAACCGGTGGTGACACGGGTATTAAACCTTTCTTTCAAGTAACGAGAACCAACCCGCATCTGCGCTTGAAAGGCATTTTCGGTCGGGAAGTTGCAGTCCGGCTGCACATACCATCCGCCGGCAGGTTCCCACCTTCCGTCCGCCACGGCATGGCGTATTCGGCCAAACAACACCGGATCGTACTTCTCTACCTGTTCATGAACCCAGGTATCCGCGCGGGTAAAGATGAAATCGGGGAACTCGTCGAGTAGATTCATTGCGGTGCAGCAGGTTGCCAATGCCTCATTTACTCCCGCGGAGTATTTCCAGAGCCATACAGGATCAATATGAGCGTTTCCGATCATGTGTATGGTAGTTTTTGCAGGCTTATCCATTTTAGTGCTCCAAACTTCGTTTTTATCATTGTAACTTGCGTCAGCTGCCGGAGAAAGCCCAAAGCTTGCTTTCAGGGCACTTCTCATATATTATTTTTCGAAAGCGGAGGGCAAAGTATGAAGCTTGTTAACTATCAAGAAGACCTGGTGCTCCATGTCGCCGAAATCGTTCTCCAAGATCGACCAGATGTCGAACTGAGTCAAGAACTGCTAATGGATGCTGCTGCGTACACGCTCAACCGGCTTACCCCCCGGTACATTGTAAGCGAACGCGGTTTTACACGATTGATGGCAGCCCATTGGTTTGACGAAGATAATGACGGTGAGTTTAATGATCTTGTTGGACTTCTCCTACTAGTAAACCGGGCAATAGATGTAGTAAAGGACCGCAGGCATCCTGATGGATCTCGAGATGGCGGCAATGAGGCTGTCGAAGAAGAGGATCATGTCGAACCTCACTGGCACAACATCCCGTACGTAATCGGCCGCGTCGTTGGTAATGATGCAAGCAAACCGATAGCGGATGTCAAAATTACACAGTTTGTTGATGGTGAACTGGTCAATCAGGCCAAAGGCGGCTGGACCAATCCCTACCTAACAAATAGTGCAACGAAGGGATTTTACAGCTTTCTACCGGCGCCTATTCACTCAGAAGAGCGCAAAAGACGTTTTGTAATGAAATTGGTATTTGAGCACGCCGATTTTGCGCGGCATGAAGTCGATCATCAGGTAAAAACCCACGGAGAGATTGCGGCCCGGCTTGATTTTCGCAATGACGGCCTCATCAACCTCGGAACAACGGTTTTAACCACCTGATGCCCTGAAGCTTGCTAGGGTGAACTAGCGCGGAATCTCCACGCTCAGGTAGGCAGTCCACGGACCCGCACCTCCGCTGTTGACGGCCCTTACGCGGTAGAGATACACCGGCTCGCCCAAATTCTCGTCGGCACAAGCGGTTTCGGTAAGCTTGGTGAAAAGAAATTGCCAACGGTCAGCGTCAGGAGTTTTCCTGATAACCTCATAGTTTTCGGCATTTTCTACCGCAGACCAGGTCAGGTTTGTTCGAGTATCTTCTTTGACAACCTGTATTGTTTCTATTTCTCCCGGAGGGGCATTTGCAGTTTTTACTGTAGATGCTTTCGCGACTCCGGGCGCGGCTCCGCCTCTCGCTTCGTTTTCCGCTTTTCTGGTTTCTGCCAGTTCCTGCATGCTTTCGTTGAAGTCAGGATAGCGTGTGAGGATGCGGTCAAATGTCTCTTTGTCCAGGCGATAAAGATCGCAGTATTCTTTAGCCTTGATAGTCGCAGTTCTCGGCATGCTTAGGAGGAGAGCTATTTCTCCAAAGAACTGACCAGCGGCTAGAACGGCATAATTGGTTTTTTCATCCGCCGAGACCACATCGACTCTTCCCCGGCTGATGAAATACATATCAAAGCCGACTTCACCCGCGCGGACAATGTAGTCACCCGGTGTAAATACCACTGGTTCCATGTTCATTATGACATCTTTTATCAGATCTTCGCTGGCCGCCTCAAAAATAGGCACTTTTTCGATAATATCTTTGTTGAGGAAGAGAGAAACCGACTCTTTAAGAGGATCCGGCAAGTCTCCTAAAACCGAGGATTCGTCATAACCTCTGCGGCTTTCCCAGAGATAGTTATAGTAATTATTGATTTTATTCTGAAGATTATATGGAATATTCCGGTACTTGAGAAAAGTATTAATTTTATCGAGTTTTTCTTTGTATTGAGTTTTCGCCACGTCAATGTTTGCAATTAAATTGGCTATATTACCAATAACAAGGCCATACATACCCGCACCGAGTATTTCTATCAATATGACATATAAGATTTCGATTCTTCCTATTGGAGTTCTGTCTCCGTACCCGATTGTCGTAAGGGTGGTAATTGTCCAATAAAAAGCATCGATATATCGATCCCCCGGATTCATTTCCTCGGAGTATGACCTGATATACATCCATCCGCAGGAAACGATATGAGCTGCCAATAGAATCCAAAAAACGAGCAGAAAGAGCCTCAGGATAGCCGGATTGATATTCCTGCCGCCGATTCGCTGCATTGTCCGAGCGATCCGAAACAATTTTACCAGTGCAAGCACTCTTAATAGCTGTACCCCGCTCTCCTGCGGCGACGAAATGAGTGAAAGTATAATGCCTATCGGTAAAGCGGCGATTAAATCGATTGCAAACCAGCTTTTTAAATAGCGCTGTGCGATTGCTCTGCGGTTCTGGATTATTTTGCCCTGAAAATGAAAACTGGTGTTGAAGCTCAATATTATATCAGTTATGAACGCGCCTGTGGAGATGATTGTCGCGAAAAGCGGAAGAAACCTTTGTGTTGTTTCAAATACCACGGAAATCGGTATTATGAGCGCCGCACCTATCGAAATTATGAGTACAGAAAGGTCCCAATTCATTTTTATCTTACTTTCGAGATGGATCATACTTAGTTTATCGGAACGCTGACCCCTTAGTATCAAGGAAAAAACAAGCATATTTCCGACCAATGTGCCGCACTTTTCGAAACCGTGACAAACCGACTCACTGAAATCTAAAAAGCCCGGATCCTCTTCGAGGAACCGGGCATTTTCAATCGCTGTGGATTGAGGCGATTATACTGAAAGTGTCAGAGAAGAACCAAGCAGCAGAACCATTACCAGAGTAAAGCCGGCTACCGCGGTCTC
>JABGPX010000227.1 GCA_018644745.1 Spirochaetales bacterium | reverse complement strand
GTATTGCCGAGAGTTACCTGGCCGTCGGCAGCCATTGCGGTCTTCCCGTTTTTTCTCACGGCTATAACCGTGGTTCCTTCAAAAGTCATGATCGACTCGTCTCCTTTTTTGCGTGCGGGTGAGCCGCGTTATATGCTTTTTTCAGCCTTTCAAAGCTCAGATGTGTATACACCTGGGTGGTTGATAAATTCACATGACCGAGCATCTCCTGAACAGCCCTGATATCGGCACCTTTATCCAGCAGATGGGTCGCGAAACTATGACGAAATGTATGAGGAGTGACGTTTTTCTCGAGTTTAGAAACTCTTGTGTGTTTTTCGATGATTCCAGCCACGCCTCTTCGGGTAATCCTCCGGCCGAATCGATTGAGCAGCAATGCCTTTTCAGCATCCGGATCGACTCCGTGTTTCGATCGCAAAAGCCGTGCTCCTCGGTATGGAAGATATACCCTCAAAGACTCAATGGAATTGGCTCCAAGAAAAACAAGGCGCTCTTTGTCACCCTTACCTCTTACAAGAATATTCGAATCTTTAAATGATATATCTATCAGATCAATTCCGACCAATTCTGAAATTCTGCATCCGGTAGAATACAAAAGCTCTATAATGGCCAGATCTCTTGCTGCAAAGAAGCCCTCATCACCTGAGACATCCTCATGTTCAACATCATCAATCAATCTCTCAACCTCGGACTCAAACAGAACATCCGGCAGCTTTCCGCCATTCTTCATAGCCGAAATTGAGGAAAAAGGATTCGCGCTTACCGCTCCCTGCTTGAGCATATAACCGTAATAACCCCGAACAACCGAAAGACACCGGTTAATCGTTGCGGGCTTGTTGCCTGCTTTTGACAGGCCGGCGATGAAACCTCGCGCCTGTTTAACGGTTATTTCTGCTTCAGGGAATCCCTCTTTTTCAACAAAAGCTGCAAAAAGATTCAAATCCCGGGCGTAAGCTTCTACCGAGTGTGCGCTGAGATTTTTAATACCTCGTAGATAGCTCACATATTCGTTAAGCACTCGTTTCATTCTCCTCGGTATGCAGATAGCTGCATTCCGGATTGACACATGCCTTGTAGCTGCCCCATTTTTTGTCATATTTCTCAACCATGAAATGTCCGCACTTGGGGCAGTCGACATTAATCGGTTTGAAATAACTGATGAAGTCGCACTCAGGATAATTCGTGCAGCCGTAAAACTCTTTCCCACCGCCCTGCTTCCGCCGGGCTACAATCTCTCCGCCGCAATCCGTTTTCGGGCAATCCGCAAGGGGAAGAGATTTGGTGCTCATACATTCCGGGAAACCCGAACAAGCGAGAAAAAAACCGAAACGTCCGAGTTTTTTCATCATGACCCGACCGCATTTCTCGCACACTTGATCGGTCTCTTCGTCCATGATGCCTTTTATTGACTCGAGGGTCTCCATGACATGTTCGACCTGCTTGCTGAAAGGGCCATAGAAATCGCCGACCATCTCATGCCACTCCTGCTTGTTCTCTTCTACTAAATCTAGACGCTCTTCCATTCCCGCGGTAAAATTCACTTCGAGAAGATCAGGAAAAGTACTCACAAGCATGTCATTGGTCAGCAGCCCAAGGGTTGTCGCCATAAGTTGGCGGTTTTTCCGAACTACATAATACCGATCTAACAATCGGGAAATAATCGGCGCGTATGTCGATGGCCTGCCAATCCCCTTCTCTTCAAGCATCTTCACGATGCTCGCGTCGGTAAACCTGGCCGGGCCGGAAGTGAAGTGCTGTTCGGGAAGATACTCAACTATGTCTACAGCCTCATTCTCTTTGAGCACGGGCAGCTTCGTTCGTTTTTCCTTCGATTTCAACGTTTTCAGCACCTTCTGAAAACCCGGCTCAACAACCTTTGTCGTGCTGGTTCGAAACAGGCAGTCGCCGACGGCGAACTCAATAGTCGTCGTCCGGGTTACCGCGTTGATCATCTGGCAGGAAACGAATCTTTCCCAAATTATCGAATAGAGCTTTAGCTGATCCCGCGTAAGATGCTCTTTTACATAATCGGGAGAATAGGTAGGATATGTCGGCCTTACCGCTTCATGAGCGTCTTGAGCGTTTTTTGAAGAAGAATAAACATTAGGTTTCTCGGGGAGTTGCCCGGGGAAATTCTTCTGTAAATAGTCACGCACTTCGTCTAAGGACTGTTTTGAAAGTCGGGTGGAATCGGTTCTCATATAGGTAATAAGCCCCACACGATTCGTGCCCATGTTGATTCCTTCATAAAGCTGCTGGGCGATCTGCATGGTTTTTCTCGAAGTAAAACCGAGCCGGTTCGCCGCTGTCTGCTGCAATGTGGACGTGGTAAATGGTGCCCGCGGTTTCAGAGTTTTATCAATGTCTTTAATCTTGCTTACCGAGCAGGTTTTTCCACTAAGACCCCGGGTAACTTCCTCAACATCATCTCGCTTTTTAAAAGCCGGCTTTTCTCCGGCATACTGAAAGAGCTGAGCCTGAAAAACGGTTTTGCCTTTCTGCAGTGAAACATCGAGGGTCCAATATTCCTCGGGTATAAATGCTTCCACCTCGCGTTCACGGTCACAAATCAGCCGGAGAGCAACCGACTGCACTCTGCCGGCGGAAAGACCGTTTTTAACCTTTTTCCAGAGAATGGGTGATAGATTGTAGCCGACGAGACGGTCGAGGACTCTGCGAGCCTTCTGAGCATTCACCAGGTGGGTATCGACCCCCCTCGGATTTTTCACCGCCTCGCGGATGGCTTGAGGGGTGATCTCGTTAAAAACGATGCGCTCTATTTTTAAACCCTCATTTTTTTTCAGAAGGGCGTTTCGTAGGTGATAAGAAATCGCCTCGCCTTCTCTGTCATTATCCGAGGCCAGCAGCACTGTCGTGGCTTTTTTCGCCTTCGTCTGAAGATCCTTTAGAATTTTCGCTTTTCCTCGTACTGTTATATACTCGGGTTCAAAATCATTCTCTACATCCACGGCAACCCGCGACTTGGGAAGATCGATCAGGTGTCCCATCGACGCGGCCACCGTATATCCTGCCCCCAGGTATCGTTCGATAGTTCTCGCTTTTGCTGGAGATTCTACTATTAATAGTGTTTCTTTTTTTTTCTTCTTTTTCTTTGCCATAGGTTATCTCTCGAAATGCTCTCCTGCGTATGCAACGAGCTTTCCGTTCAACTCCTTTTCGAGAAGTACTGCGAGCTCCCCGTCTCTATTATCATTTTCTTTCCGCACCGGCGAGTTACTCCCCGATGGTTTTCGCCTTGCAAGTCCCCAGTCTTCCGCGATCTCCGACCATCCATCTGCCGCTTTTGCACCTTCCGCATGCAAACGCCGACAGCCCTCGCCATTCTTTCCATGAAGGCACGCTGCGTGCACGTATAATTCCCGCCCCTGCTCAAGGGCGAAATCCGCGGTAATCAAAGCCCCGGATCGTGCCGGGGCTTCCATCACTACCACAGATCGAGCAAGCCCGCTTATTATCCGGTTACGCTCCGGAAAGTTATACTTTCGCGGTTCGGTTCCCGGACCATACTCACTCAAAACACACCCCCCCGCCTTCAGCATTTCATGTGCGGCGGGAATACTAGAGCGGGGATACATGAAGTCGATACCGCATCCAAGTACCGCGACGGATCTGCCCCCGCCGCTGGTATTCCCCTTATGGGCGGCGTTATCAATACCCTTTGCCAAACCCGAAATTACCGCTATCCCGCTGCCTCCTGCCTCGAGGCCTAAACGGAAAGCTTCACGCAAGCCATTTCCCGAGGGATATCTGGTTCCTACAACCGCAAGACCAGGCTTTTCCGGATCCGGAAGATTTCCCCGAAAGTACAGCAGAAAAGGCGGATCAAAAATCTCTCGAAGAAGCGGCGGATAGTCCTTGTCCCAGTAGAAGGTGTAATTGAAATCTCCTCTGGTCAAGGCTTTTTCATCCTCAGCGGCCTCGGCGAGCTGCTCCGCTGGATTCCATTTCTTTATACGAGTATGTCTCTGAAGAATTTGCTCTAAATCTGATTTGCAAAGAGCAGCAAAATCTTCAGGATCGCTCAGTACCTCGCAAAGCAGTAATTTTTCCTTCAAAGGAAGTGATCGCAGGCGGGAAACAGCGAACCGTAATAGGTTTCCGCAGTTCATCGATAGTCTCCCGTCAACGCACTTCGATTATCTTTCGCGTTCTGCACCTGCTCTTCGTTGCCGCTCTCCTTCACTATTCGGTTATACAGATCTATCGCATCGTCAACACGTCCGAATTGCACATATACCCTCGCGAGAAGGAACATGCCCCTATAATGATTCGACTCAAGGCTTAGCAGCCGTTCAAGATATATTTCTGCATCGGCAGGCATATCAAGCTCAAAAATATACAGAACAGAAAGGCCGAATAGAACCTCTCCATAATACGGATCAAGCTGAAGTGCATATAAATAATATGACTCAACCTCCTCGAGCTTAGCGAGTCTGCTTTCAGGATCCACAATGGCATTCGCGACCTGGGCTTCACTGACAGCAATCCGGTAAACAATAAGAAGATTAGTCGGAGCTAGATCCAGAGCTAATCTAAAGAAGTCTGCCGCGAGACCAAACATGTCTCTATCCATATAGCGCGAAGCCACCGCACGGTAATATAGCCCCAGCCGCTCTCCTGCGTCTACCGTCCTGTTTATCTCCTCTTCTAGTGCGGCGATTCCTTTCTTCAGCTCATCAATGGTCTGCTTCGAAAGCTCACCGTCGGCGAAGCCTTCCTCGACAGCGGAAACCTTGATCAGCAGTTCATCCCTATCTCGGTTCTTATCGCAGCCTGACAGAGAGATGAGAAAAACAAGGAGCACAATAAAACTCCATTTCCCTATTTTGAATTTTTGTCTATTCATACTCTCCATTACCGCATTAAACCTGGTATCTGATTCTAGGTTTATCTACCCCCTGGGATGGTATTGATGGTGATACTTCTTCAGATCATCACCATCCAAGTGCGTATATATCTGGGTGGTACCGATATCTGCATGCCCTAAAAGCTCCTGTACCGCACGCAAGTCAGCCCCACCACGAAGCAAATGAGTCGCAAAAGAGTGGCGCAGCGCATGTACCTTTGAAGATGCCATGCCGGCTCGTTCCGCGATCTCACTGAATCGTTTCCATATTCCCTTCCGGGATATTCCGGTCCCGTGATTGTTTAGGAATAAGTGGCTCTCTCC
>JABGPX010000591.1 GCA_018644745.1 Spirochaetales bacterium | reverse complement strand
ACTTCTGAGTTTGCGGAACGAATCTGCAGATTTACTTTTGTGCAGCCGATATCCTGGAGACATCGCAGAGCATGCTTTATGAGTGATGTCCCAACTCCGGTCCGACGATGTACTGGCAAGACGGAGACTGCATACAACCAGCCTCTGTGGCCATCATATCCCGCAATACAAGCGCCAATGATTTGCTTGTTGTCTTCAGCCACAAAGATAAGGTCATCTATAGCCAATTTAGCTGCCAGTACTTTTGACGGATCGTTATGCGGCGGTTCATCAGGGAAAACAGTCTCCAAAAGTCTGATCAATGATTGGCTGTCCTCATTTCCATATTTTCTAATATTCATTATCAATTCCTCTATGCGTCTCGTCAGACTCTCCTGGCACCATCTTTTATCCTTTTGCAAAGTTAGTGAACTGAAGAAAAACCTCACCCGCAGCCTGGTCTCTCATAATTTGCTCCTCAAGGACTATTCGCTGCATCGGATATCATTGCCGCTGTTAATCTATGATCTGCTATTCGCTAGGATATGAATCCACTCGTGTCCCTCCGGGAAATCTGCCCGTAAGGAATCAATTAACCAATCGATACTCGGGCCTGATAGCAACGGCAACATCGTTTTGAGATCGGCGAGATTCTTCTTTTCTCTAAAAGATGATCCCCCTCCTTTATACAGCAGTTGGATTTCCGGCCGAAGGTAAGGAACCCCGTCATCAGTAGTCAAGATTATATCTTTAATTGCTTTCCGTATTGATGAATTGCGTCGATATACCCATTCCTCATCGACGCTATTTTCAAACATTACTTCAAACGCCCAGGGTGATTTCTGATCTCCTCTAATCCATACATTTGGTATTTCCTCCAAATAGTTACCATCGTGCCAATACCTCAATCCTGGCGCGTGGGTGTGATAGATCTCCCAATCCTTAAAGACTTCTCTCATCACCATTTGGTCTTTACGGAAAATCGAAATATCAACATCATGATGCTCCCTTGTCTGGTAGCCTACATGCAGATCTAATGCGATGCCTCCTGACACCCAGCAACGTATATCAGCCGCTTGCAGCGTATGGATAATATCAACATACGGACATGGGCTCCAATCCATATGGTCATGGATGCAGCTAAAGCGCTCGATACCGGGATATTTTTCCCCGAGTGAATGAATCCGAAACCCAAGGGAATGATAGAATTGTACGGCTTCAACATCGGTCTCCGCTACTATTTTAGAATCTTTGGAATCAGAAACAAGCTTTGCTACCAGCTCTCTTCCTGCACCCTTCCCCCTTTTTCCCTGATTCACAAACAGAGCCTTTATCTCAAATCTTTGGCGATCATCTTCAATGGCAGCCATAATACCCATTAAATAATCACAATCTTCTGCGATATAGATCAGGCTATTTCTACTCTTTAATATATCAATCAGCCGGCTGAGCTTTTCCGCGGTTGCTTTGTAAACGCTTTTTGCGATGAGGTTATATATAGGTTTTTCTTGTAACTGTTGAGCTGTTATTCGTCTTATGGCAATCATCTATCAACCCGCTTGCCATAAGGACATTCTTTTAAACACAAGCCGCATATTCGGTGTCCTGTCGTCTCCTTCATCGCCTGAAGATACTCATTGCATTTTGAGGCATCAAATCTCACCTCTCGAGCGTCTTCCGGTCGAAACGCTTCGTCGGTAAACGCATTCGCAGGACAAACATCAACACACACAAGGCAGTCACCGCACCGCGACGCTATCGATGTGCCAGAAGGAGTCAACGGTGCATCGGTAAGTACGGTCACCCAACGTACACGAGGGCCAATTTCCGGCGCTATGAGCAGGCAACACTTTCCTATCCACCCAAAACCAGCGAGATGAGCAGCCATTTCTGGGGCCGAAGAGAGTCGATCAACGATACGATGAATCAACGTTATACCGAGAGCAACCGCTCGCGGGTAGGCAGCCAATGCCGTCCCACCTTGCTCGATTATTGCACCGGTTGCGTCGGTGAGATCGGCCACTCCAGAGAAGTCTGTTCCTTGACCAAGCGCATTTGAATGTAGTTCGTTTCCCGTCTGTACAATCTCCGTCATATCCAGAACCTATAATTGTTTACTTGTAGTTACTTCCGAGAGATTTGAGACTATCACATGCCCGCCGCCACCAGAATAGTAATTAAGAAGGTTCTCCATACCACCGCATATTCCATAAATCCGGCTTGCTTAAGGTATTGGTAATACTCCTCTACCCGGTGTTTATACTCAGTATCTTTGCCTTCTTCCTTCATCTTCCGCTTGAATGCCCATCTCTTTGCTATCTCCTCTTCCGTCGTTTCGCCTGCTTCAATGTGTGATCGTACATGGACCTCATTCCACGATCTGTTCAGCCGGCTGATATGGTCGTCCCAATCATGATCCATCCGCATAGAATCCATTACAAGTAGGTATCCGTCAGCCGACAACGATTCTCTCATCCTGGTCAATAAAACCTGAAGGTCAGTCGGTGATAAGTGATGCAATGTGAATGATGAGACAATGATATCACACTCTGGGATTGAGCAGTCTAGCAAATCAGCTTCCACAACATCCGCCCGGTCAACGTAACCCAGGAGCTTCGCTTTTGCGATCTCCAGCATTGCCGGTTGGGCATCCACTACAACAGCTCTGGCATTATCATACGTGCTGAGTATCTTTTCCGCAATTGTCGCCGTCCCGCATCCGAGTTCTACCACCGCAAATACGGCCCCTGGTCCATATGGAATGAGCTTTATGATCGTATCAATACCGGTTGCGTAGTGTGGTCCGGCGATTATCGGCTGAAGTCCGTCATAGTGTTCTGCCACCGTACCAAAGTATGTATCTTCTTTATCGTGCATAGGTTCTACCCGTTTACCCTCTCCCAATCGCTTTTCAGTATTCCATATTGAAGCCCGTCTCGCCACGTTCCTTCCCGGTACCGGTGTTCCCGCAGACACCCCTCCCGTTTCATGCCGCACTTCACCATGATCCGCTCCGAGGCTTCATTATCGATGTCACACCCTGCTTCAATCTTATGCACTCCCAGATTAACGAAGTTGTAGTCGATCCACGCTCTAGTCGCTTCCGTGCCGTATCCCGTGCCCCAATACTGCTTTCTCAGGAAGTATCCGATGCCCATGATTCCGGTATCACCATGCCTGTTCTTGATCATCCCACCGCCGCTGCCAATGTACTCACCGGTATTTTTCAGCGTCAGTGCCACGAAGTACTTCACCCGGAGCTGCTCATTTCTGCTCTTAATCGCTTCGGTCAGACTTGCTAGAGACTCCTGTTTGGTGTCCGTTCGAGGGAATCCTGCCACATACCGCATCACGTCAGGATCAGATATCCAGCTATGATAGTCATCAATGTCAGTGTGCTCATGTTCTCTGATTAGAAGCCGCTCAGTGGCAATTTGTATCATGCGACCTCAGTTCTCCGCTTATTCAATCTTTTCAATTTATAATCCGTCGCCTTCAGGCGGTCTGGTGTAGCCTGGATACTGTCACTACATAATGATAGATACGGATTACTCTCAGAGCATTACCCCAGGTATTTTTCAAATCGAATATCTTCGCAACCAATACCACTGTCGATTTGATGAAATTGCTTTTCAGTAACGACCATCCTATTGAAGTATAGAAAAGTCTCGAGGATAATTCCACAACACAAACATGCGAATCCAGTTCTTCGCGGTACCTACGATACATATAGTTGTTATAATGATGAGTGAAATTAACTCGGTCAGCAGGCGGCTTGGATAGGCTGAACCGTCCCATGACGCAATCATTACGAAAGCAATGCGCCCTGATTTCTAGCAAATGTATATGAATCCAACTTGGTCATACTTTACTCAATAAGGATATTCAAAACATCGAAAGTGGCTAATTCGTCTACTATATTTTTTTATTGTTTCCATATTTATATTATTACAAAGCTATAGAACACCCTAATTCGCAACTGCTTTTTTTTCCTTTAGATTCTAATCCGACAATAAATCTAAAGCAATCCGCTGTATTATGGTTACCCATTTCCCGGTGGTATAAAGGTATATTCAGCCATGAGCCCATCAGATTTGACACCGTGGTTTTGCCTGAGCCCGATGCGCCTGTAATCTATCCTCTGCATGTTTCCTACACCTCGGTTTTCCATCGGCGACTTTGAATTAAAGCGTTTTTATCATTCTAACCGAAAAATCATAGCTTTGTTCTTTCTCGATTAGTTTCTCGTATCCCATCACACGGTAAAAGTCCAAACCATTAAAACTTGCACGTACTCTCATGTATTTCCAATTCTCCGTCTTTGCCAATCCTTCTACATATCGAATCAGCCGAGTACCAATACCCTTCCTTTGATGTGACGGATCTACGAACAAGGCTCGTATTAAACCGGTTTCCTCATAGTCGCGATGCTTAATCAAACCAATTGTACCCACAATAGAGTTATCCAGCTCAGCGACATAGCGACATTGCAAGTCTTCCAGCAAACTATCGGGTAGAAAGTGTTTTTGGGATTCGGTAATCTGGGTTTCTTTATAATAACCTGGAAATCCATGTTTGATCGCTCGATATATCAGTTGAGACAAAGGTTCAGTATCATCCTTGCTGCATTTTCGAATGTTTATGCTAACTGCCATCTATTCCGTCTCCGCTATGCGGGGCATCGTCTGTTTCGTCCCATAATAAAATCATCTCGCATGTTCAGAGTTGATATACCGCTACCTCGCCGTTTTTTAGTGAATAGTTATGGAATTGTTCGTCTGATACACGATTAATAATGCCGTATATCATCCGGGCGATATACCCATGCGCGACAAGTAAAACATGTTTACCTTGATAATGCGTTTGGAGATGGTTAAGCCCATCAAGCACTCTGGCTCCTACTTCAAGAATCGTTTCTCCTCCTGGTGGGGCAGTATTTAACTGACGAGTAACATTTTGCGCCCAGACATCAGGATATCGCTTCTGCGCCTCCTCTGGTGTCAGCCCTTCATAAACACCTACATTTCTCTCGCCAAATTGTTCCATAATACGAACATCACTGCCGAGTGCTGTTGCAATGATATCGGCTGTCTCCTGCGCACGTTTTAGAGGAGATGAGACAACCGTGTCTATCGTATAGTGTTGGTCTATCCGCCTGGCAACTTCGTTTGCTTGCTGTTTCCCGGTGGAGTTTAACACCACATCGGTTGCTCCTTGATACCGAGATTCAGCATTCCAATCTGTCTGAC
>JABGPX010000572.1 GCA_018644745.1 Spirochaetales bacterium | reverse complement strand
TTGAATCCCTCTGGCCCGGTATAACCAAGTTCTACGGAAATGGAGTTGGTTTCGATATCGATCATCCCGGCGCTAGGGAATTGATATCGAAAGTGTTTTCCCAGTTGATCCCGGCCCTGAACGAAACACCCGCGGTGCTGTCCTGGGATATGGCCAACGAACCGTTCTTTTCGTTGGATATGTGGAGCCCGTACTCCTTGAAGGCGTATCACCGATGGCTCATTGATCAATATGGCGACATAGAATCCCTGAACAGTATATGGGAGACAAAATACCGGGAATTCCATGATATCCCATTACCCGTAGAGAATCGCAGAGATCACTGTTCAGCCGGAGAGTGGTTTGACCGGGTGACCTTTCATAATGTGAGAGTGGCTTCTTTTTTTGACTATGTGCAGGCGGAAATTCGCAAGTACATGCCGGACGCGGTAATCCATCTGAAAGGTCAGGATAATTCGAGCCTCGGCCCTCGGCCGGAGGCGGTTACCGAGGGGATCGACCGAGAGCTGCTGACGTCAACGACGACTTTGCAGGGCACCGACACTCGACCTTTGCCTGTTACCGAACCTCGAATGGCAGCCGGGGGAGAGAATCAGGTGAGCGCGACGGGTCTTAACTACGACGGAGCACTGTACGGATTTCACTGGCTGGGGCAGTCATTCCTCTATGACTACCTCACCTCGCTGCAGCCCACCCAGCCGATGATTGATCTCGAGTATCACGCTTTCTCCATCAACGCCATAAGGATCCCTGATATACCCCCAATCCATGCCCGTGCCACTCTGTGGCTGGCCCATTTCCATGGCATGGTCAGCAATTCGGTCTGGTACTGGCATCGCAGGTACGGCCCATATCCCTTTCCTCTTGAATACTTTGTAATGTGGCTGTACGGCAGTATATCGACTCAACCCGCGCTCGCGGCCGAGTATTTTCATACGCTGTTGGGTTTGAATGCATTTGCCGAAGAGGTGGAGGCGTTGGCGACATTTCCAGACCGACCTGTCCGTCTCCTGGTCTCAAAACCCTCCTACATCCAAAATCAGAATCACATCGATGCGCTTCACAGGGTTTACGAAGCAACCTGCTTCCACGGACTGCGTATTGGTTTTATCACCGAAAAGATGCTGGTAAACGAAGGCATGCCCGCTGACTGTAGGATTGTCATTTTGCCTGATGCCGAATTTGTCAGTCTGCAGGCGCTGCAGGTGCTTGAGCAAGCGGCCTTGGATGGCGTACAGCTGGTGCGATTTGGTGAATGTGCGGCCGCCTGCGACGAGCATGGCATACCGCATGCGGACGAAGCAACTGCCTTTCTCGGCAATACACCGGCAATAGGGTATATGACTGCATTGGAATTATCCGGCGAGTTCGAACGAATACTATCGCCGCTAACCGCCGCGCTTCCGGTGCGGTTGAGCGTCGTAAACGGTACCGGCGCCTTCGGTGTAATGCACCGGCAGGTGAAGTTCAAGGGCTACCGGATTATGCTGCTGGTGAATGTATCTTCCGCGCCGCTGAAGGTGCGGCTGCATTCGAAGGCAGGAGATGCCGTCGATGGTTACGATATGCTTAATTGCGAAGCGGTGAGAGGCGAGAGTGTAGATTTGCCCTATCAGGGAGTGCGGCTGGCAAAAATGTAGTTTTAAGACGAGTAAACCATGGCAAATGGGAAGAGCCCGGGTACCAAATCGTAGCGGTAGCTTTCGATTGCCCATATGAACCGAGGTATGATTAAAGTTCTCAAAATGTAAAACATTTGATTGACAAAATGTAAAACAATATATAAGTTTTTTATAAGAGGTTTTTATGATTACAATCAGCGTACGTGAATTAAAAGCTCACTGGTCCGACATAGAAAGCAAACTGCAGCATGGCGAAACGTTTCAGGTCCTGAACAGAGGTAAACCTACCGCGAAAATTCTGCCTGCAGAACCTAAAAAGATACTCAATTGGCCTGATCATTTGTCTACTGCTATTCCGAGTAGAGGGAAAAGTGCGGCAGAAATTGTAATTGAAGACCGGGGGAATCGTTGAAAATCTACCTGGACACCAGTGCGTTAATAAAGCTGTATATTTTTGAAAATGGCTCTAAGGTCATTAATCAGATTACTGCTCAAAACGCTGCTCCGCTGCCCGTCTGGGACCTGCATTTGGTTGAATTCCATAATGCAATCAAACTCATGGTTTTTCGTGAAGAAATAACGGGAGAAGAGGCGGGACATTTGTGCTCATTGTTTAAGGAACGGAAGAAGGCCGGAATCTATTATTCTCCTGAATTGGACCGGGAAGATCATACTGAATTATGTCTTGAGTACACAAATTTCTCACCTAAGTTTGGTTGTCGTTCTTTAGATATAATGCATGTTGCTGCGGCGGCATTATTCAAAGTAGATCAATTTATCACCTTTGATTCAAGACAGGCGGACCTGGCAAGAGAAATTGGTATGAACACTTACTTTCCGGAACAAGATTTGGGGAAATAAAAGCAGCCCGGTTAGGTATGAGGAAACATATGACGTCGAAACAGCGAGAGACCGGAACATAAGGAGAGTCAGACAAATATGGCGGAAACTTTAAGCCAAAACAGGAATTTCTTGCTCGGTTATTTTGAAGAGAAAGACAGCGCCCTTTGGTATAGATATGAAGCGGAAAGAGTCTGTATTCAGCCTTGGGGAGAAAACGGCCTTCGAGTGCGGGCTTCAAAGAAAAGTGAAATGCCGACGCAGGATTGGGCATTGCTGCCGCAAAGACAGAGCAATGCTTCCATTGAAATAGGCGACTACAGCGCTGGGATTACGCATGGAAAGATAAGAGCGGTAATCAATCAGATAGGGAAAATTACTTTCTACAATCAGAAAGATGAACCGCTATTAGAAGAATATGTACGAAACCGTAAAGACATGTACGGCAGTACCTGCAGTTCGTTAAACGTCGAGGCACGAGAGTTCAAGCCGATAATCGGCGGCGACTATGAGCTCTCCGCAAGATTTGTATCCAATCCAAACGAAAAGATTTACGGAATGGGTCAGTATCAGCAGGATTTTCTGGATGTTAAGGGAGCTGAGCTGGAACTTGCCCAGCGCAATTCCCAGGCAAGCGTACCCTTTGCTCTATCATCATTGGGATACGGATTTCTGTGGAATAATCCCGCGATCGGCAAGGTAAACTTTTCAAAAAACATTACCACGTGGCACGCACTATCTACTGAAAAGCTTGATTACTGGATAACAGCCGGTGACACTCCCGCGGAAATAGAAGAAGCGTATGCCCGGGTTACCGGCACGGTGCCGATGATGCCTGAATATGCCATGGGTTTTTGGCAATGCAAGCTCAGATATCAGACCCAGGAAGAGCTGCTCGAAGTCGCGAGAGAGTACAAGAGACGCGGCCTGCCTATATCCGTAATCGTCGTTGATTTCTTTCATTGGCCGCTGCAGGGTGAATGGAAATTCGATCCCGCTTATTGGCCGGATCCCGATGGCATGATCAAAGAGCTTCAGGAAATGGGCATCGAGCTCATGGTCTCGATTTGGCCGACTGTTGACTACAGAAGTGAAAACTTTAAGGAGATGAAGAGCAAGGGGCTGCTTATTCGGTCGGAGAAGGGTATGAACATCAGCATGGATTTTATGGGAAATACTCTGCATTTCGATGCGACGAATCCGGAAGCAAGGCAGTATGTCTGGGAGAAAGCAAAAGCAAATTATTATGATAAGGGAGTTAAGATTTTCTGGCTGGATGAGGCGGAACCGGAGTACGAGGTATATGATTTTGACAACTACCGATACCATCTTGGAGCGAATATTCAGGTAGGAAATATTTTTCCCAGTGCATATACGCAGGCGTTTTATGACGGCATGAAGCAGGAAGGTCAGGAGAACATCATAAACCTGGTTAGGTGTGCCTGGGCAGGATCGCAGAAATACGGTGCCCTGGTGTGGTCAGGTGACATAAAATCATCTTTTAAGAGTTTACGTTGCCAGTTTGCCGCGGGCCTTAATATGGGAATCGCTGGAATCCCGTGGTGGACAACGGATATCGGCGGTTTCTTCGGGGCCGATATTGGTGATGATAAATTTCATGAGTTGCTGATTCGCTGGTTCCAATACGGAACATTCTGCCCGGTGATGAGACTGCATGGAGACCGCTGGCCGAAACAGCCGAAGCAGGGCACGACAGGCGGGGCGGATTGTCTTTCGGGCGCGGATAATGAGGTGTGGTCATTTGGTGAAAAAGCGTATGAAATATGCAGGACATATTTAGAGCTCAGAGAAAAATTGAAACCATATATCACAACCACAATGAAACAGGCGCACGAAAAAGGAACTCCGGTAATGCGGCCGTTGTTTTATGATTTTCCTGACGATGAGAACTGTTGGCGTAACGAATCACAGTATATGTTCGGAAATGATGTGTTGGTCGCGCCTGTTATGTATGAAAATCAAAGAACCATCGATGTGTACCTGCCTAAAGGTGCGAAATGGGCCAATGCGTGGACGGGTGAGAATTTTGATGGAGGGCAGATGATTACGGTTGAGGCCCCACTAGAGAAAATACCCCTGTTTATTAGAGAAGGGTCAGTATTAACTTGTGATTTATTTATTCACTAGGCATTTACGAGGATATCAATAAAACGATATGCCGCCAGCCGTATTGGGCGCCCGAGAAGCAATTGATACCTCGAGCGCGTGCAAGCTGGCGATGGCGCATCCTTTATCTGCGCGCTCTGATCGATAGGGAACTGGTGAAAACCGATGGCTGGTTTGAGGGCCCGGTACTGAAAGCGGCATTTGAGGAAATGACCGAAATTTCTCATTCGGAACATGGTTATTACGGCATTCACGTGCCGAGGATTGATGACCCGAATGTGAAGTATTGATAAGCCTGAACCGCTCCGGGTTTCCCGGAGACTTGCGTCATGATAACCGTCCCAATGTTCCGATTCATCTCTTCCGGTGAGATTGCCAGGCACGAGCGGTCGGAGTTTTCGTCCGCCAGGTGTGTTATCTATCACATATTAGTTCCCGCCCGCGGTGTAAGGTAAGCACAAATACCTATCAACGAGGGAAATATGGCTGAAAAAAGAAAAGGATTGAATCTGCTCAGGATTGTTACAGAAGTAATCGCCCTGTTGCTGGTTGTCGTCTTAACCGCAAACTCCAAGCTTCAGATCTGGCTGCTGCTCTTCGCTCTTGGCGTTATTACATCGCTTTTCGCGGGCCGTTTGTTT
>JABGPX010000390.1 GCA_018644745.1 Spirochaetales bacterium | reverse complement strand
CACACCGACCAACACGATATCGTCTGGTATGGAACCGTAGACCGACGGGAATTTGAGACTATGGCCGATCGGATTATAGACAAGTATCTATGCCACCCGAACTACTATCTCATCGACGGGAATCCGGTTTTTTGCATATATGACATGTGTAATCTTATTGGGGGCCTTGGCGGCGTGCATGAGGCGGCCGAAGCGCTGGACTGGATGCGAAGCAGGGCTGTTTCCAAAGGTCTTCCCGGAATCCACTTTCAAGCTATCAGGATGAAAGACATGCCTGCGGAAATCTACCGGAATGTCGCCGATTTCGACTCTCTCAGAATTGAGGAGATGATTCGTCGCTTGGGTTTTAGCAGCGTTACCCACTATCAATACGTTCATGAGGCGGGTGAAGCAGGCGAATACATCATGTGGGCGGAGAAGGCGACAAGCGGATGGCTTGAATACGCTGATGAATATCCCCTCTATTTTCCCCACGTGTCCATCGGCTGGGACAATACCCAGCGGAATCCGGACAATAAGGAGATAGTGAGTGGATCGTCACCGGAAAATTTCAAGGTATACCTGCGCAAAGCCAAAGCATATCTCGATGAACGACCTGAACAGCCTCAACTGGTAACAGTTAATTCGTGGAACGAATGGACGGAGGGAAGCTACCTGCTGCCTGACCGCACCTGGAATTACGGATATCTTGAAGCGGTACAAGAGGTTTTTAATGTCTGAACATAATGACGATTTAAGCGTGTGCCGCGCGCTTCTAAGCGACGGTGTTTTGACATCGGAGAACGATTGTATCCGTCGGGAGTATGCAAGCGGATGTGGAAACCAACTTCGGCGCGCTATCGGTCCGGCGCCGCTTCCGTATCTATCCCGGTTGTCCCGCAATTGCATGTGATATCTATCTGCGCGGACAGGTTATCGGGGAATGGGGACGTTCGGCGACATGATTTTAGTTGTTCTGAGATGATAGGAATTTTAGGACTTGTCTATTAAAATCATCAGGATATTCAAAATTTGGGCAATGGCCGCATTCATCATAAGTGACAAGCTCGCAATTAGGTATGTTTGCCGCGGTGTCATTGGCGGCTTTATAATGCACTATTGGATCCTGTTTTCCCCAAAAAAGTAGCACGGGGAAATTGATTTTGGATAATGCCGCCTTTGTGGAGTCGGCCAGATCGGCACATCTCCTTTTTTTAATCCCGAATAGCGTCATGTATGTTCGGATGAACCGTAGAAGAGGCTTCGCATATCCTTTCACATGCTGCATTTCATACATAGCTTTAATGCTCTCTTCAGAGTATTCAACCGGATTATATGTAAACGTCCTGAGTATTGCTATGAGAGCTTCAAGCGATGATGGCGGCCGCAATAGCATTTTACCGAAAATAGGGACGGATGCCAGGTGAAAGAAGGCGGGAAACTTCCAGCAGAATATAGAAGGCGCTATTAATACAAGGCTTTTTACTTCGAACGTATGAAGCGCAGCATAATGAATGGCAATTGATCCACCCATTGAATGCCCCATGATATGCGGTTTAATAATTTTTTTTTCCTTGCAGAATTCGTGCAGAAACTTTGTAAAAGCCGGATATGAATAATCAACTTTGGGCTTCTGAGATTTCCCGCAGCCAATCATATCCAGGGCGATTATCCTGTAGTGCGTTTCAAAAAAGGGTATATTAGCTACCCATTCTTCTACAGACGCATTAAAACCATGAATAAGGACCAACGTCTCATCTCCCGTGCCGGATTCCCAGTACCTAGTTTGAACGCCGTCGATTTCAATGAACTTATCTTCGTATATTTTGTATTCTATACTCATATAATTCCTCCTTAAAACATAATTACATTGTACATTATTGCTTTGACATTTTCAAAAACGACTTGACTCATTAAAGTGCTTCCAGGAATGTTTTCGAAGGAGGGGTTGTCTCGATATTCTGTTCAAGCATGGCTTCTAGCAGCGAATGATTTTTTCCATTTCCTACCCTTGACTTTAGACTGCCATGTGTCTACACTAATATCATGTTTATACAAAAAACATGTCAATAAGAAATCTGGGCGACCTGGAACCGATCTGATTGTCAGTCGGAACAGGATCTGCCACAGCAAATGGGAAGACAGGAGTCAAGAGATGAAAGGAAAAAGTTGGATTTATTCGATATTGCAGATGGCTGTTATCGTTTTTTTGATGTCATGTGCGGGAGTGCAGGTCGACGAAACCGCAATAGTTCGGGAACGGATGTTAAGAGAGAACACAAGTGAAGTCTTTTTCCCCGTCGGATATGAGGATTTTCATGAAGATAAAAGCATTAATTATCTACTGAACAGATTGCATTCCTATGGATACGCTTTGATGGAGGACATGGTCGATGCCGGAATAAAAATTACAGATTTTCAATCGGTCCTGAAAGTGATGGACGATCTGTCTGTCAAAGCAGAAGCGGAAGGGCGCCATATGAATGCGGCGATGTACATCCGCGCAATCGAATTTTATACAGGATGGGACGATCCCGAAAAGACATCTCTTTACGAACGATTCGTAAAGCAGTTTTATATGGCCGTGGAAAAAGACGCTTTTGAAATCAATGACGTAAAATACGGCATGGGCAATCTTGCAACTTTGAAGGTTGGATCTGAGGAAAAGAACACGAAGGGAACGATCATAATGCACGCCGGGTATGACGGATTCAAAGAGGAGCTCTATCCCGCCATGAGATATCTCGCGTCCCACGGATACGACGTGATCGGGTTTGATGTCCCCTGGATGGGTCGCTCAAAAGAGCTCTCCGATGAAAGCTTTTCCTATGAATGGGAAAAAGTCATCGGAGCCGTACTTGACCACTACGAAATAAACGATGCGGCGATCATCGGCATTTCCTTTGGAGGCTGGCTGGCGCTTAGGGCGGCCGCTTTTGAACCGCGAATAACCAGGGTGGTCGCTTCGAGCGTATCATTCGATGTCAATCAGTACGCAAGCCCCTTCGAACAAAAAATAGCCCGGTTCGCGCTGAAACACATGAGAGGTTTTACGAATAAACAGATTCTCAAACAGATGGAAAAAGATCCGCAAGCTGCATGGTTTTACGATCACCTTATGCATATAACCCGTAAAGAGACACCCCTCGAGGCGGCCGAGTCCCTTTCGCAAATCAATGAGGAGAATCTTCATTCCGAGCTAGTGACACAGGACGTCATGATTCAAACCGGGCTGGATGACCATTTGGTTCCTTTCAAAATGCACAATCTGCAAGTGGAAGCGCTTATAAACGCAAAATCAGTTACTCCTCTTGTCTTCACCGAGGAAGTGCAAGGGCAGAATCATTGCCAAGTAGGCAACTTCGGCCTCGCACTCGATCTGATCCTCGACTGGCTCGATAAGAAAGGAACAAACGGTTGAGACGAGTTCTCCACATTGGCCTGGGTATTGAAACTGTGGTAAACTGACTGAAAAGGTACAAATAGGAATATTGTGAAAAATCCGGAAATTCGAAAACTACAGGATGACATTCAGGGAATCCGCCGGGCCATTGATCTCGGCTCCTCGGCCTTCAAACAGATCTACGCGGCTAGGAATTTCCGGTTTCTTTTTCTAACGGCCTCTCTTGGGACTACGATTCTCGTTTTGCTGTACGCCTTTATCGATTCCATGGGGCTCTTCGGAAAAAGCTCCGGAATGTGGATTATGGCCATATCGGCAGGATTGCTCTGGCTCTTCCTCTTCAGTTATAAAATCAGGATTACAAAAAAGGCGGCCGACAGGATCGGGCTGACACTGAATTGGCTGGGACTGTTTAAAGAGCAGATGTCTTCACGTATTTGGCTGTCCGTAATTCCGACTCTATTCATTCTGGTACTTCTACCTTTTAGAGACCAAGCTGCCTGGTCCGCCTCCGATATCGCGGCTTACGTGGGAATCGTTCTGGGACTCGTTCTGAATCTCATCGGAGTCCTCATTTCGGAACGGGAATATCTCTTTTGCGGTTTCTGGATGATCGCCGCCGGATTATTGTTTTTCTTTCTCCTGTCCCTGCCGGCCCATCTCGTCTACGGGCTGGTTCTGTCTCCCGCCTGTCTGCTGTTTTTTATAACCGCCACGCTGTCCCGGAGAGATTGAGTCACATGGCTTCCGTCGATTACCCGTCGCTTCTATCCAACAAACTGCTTTACGAAAGGAGTCGCCTTCTCATCCTCAGCTTTCTTATGGGGCAGGAAAAACAAAGAGCCGCATTTATGGAAATACAAAAAAATCTCGACCTGACCAGGGGGAACCTCTCCATTCAAGCAAAAAAACTAGAGGAAGCCGGATATATCTCCATTAAAAAAGAGTTCAAAAACAACAAATCTCTAACAACGATCAAGCTTTCACCTCTGGGAACTAAAGCCCTGAATACGTATCTGAAAGACGTAGAATCTCTTCTGAAGAATCTCAAATAACACATCGGGAGGAGTCGAGGAATTGCCATCGGAGTCATAAAGTCTTTCAGGAGGTATTTCTTACCTTGTCGGCAAAAGTTCATTCGCGTACGCCGAAGCACAAGTTCCGCTTCAATAATCCCCTGTATAGTTTAACGCTACCACCGTTGACCTTGCTTTGAGTCTGTATGATTGGGCGAAGTTCCGAGAAGCGAAGGGTGGCATAATATCCAAGTGAAGTTCAATCACTGTGGGAACATTCCTGAGTTCATTACCGTAACGAATGCCAAGTGCCACAAAGTAAAGGAAGTCGATTCGTTTCAGCTAAGATCGGGAGACGTAGTGGTATTCGACCGCAGGCACACCGACTTCTTCCGCTTAGCAAAGTATTGTGACGAAGGGATTTACTTCGTTACACAGCTGAAGAAGAATGCTGACCACCGAGTAGTAGAGCCGCGAAATGCTAGCAAGCACAAGGACATCAGTTCGGATCAGATATCGAACTGCTTGGGTTCTACACGAAAAGGAAATGTCCGGTCCGACTTCGTCGCATTCGCGTCAAAGATCCAGAGACATGGTTAGAAGGCAGGGAACACTCCCCGTATTCCCGGGAAAGTATTCTCCCATTAACCGTCCATAAATAGTGGCAACGGCCCACTGGCGGCATTGCTGTTAGAATGAATACTGACAAATAAATCAGACTAGATTAAGTTCTAAATTACTCCGAATCACAGCAAAAACCGCTCGAACATGATCCTCAGGAATGGCCTTTTATGGTTGGTTGTATTAACGAGATTGGCGATAGATTTCGACTAACCG
>JABGPX010000560.1 GCA_018644745.1 Spirochaetales bacterium | reverse complement strand
AAGAATGGTATTGTTTAGCATCGGAAAACACATACATATAAGGAGAATGATATGAGAATAACACGCAAAGTGCTCATACCCGTACTCGCAGCCGCCCTTATCCTGGCCGGTGCGCTGGCTCTGTCCTGGGCCGATACCGATGTCCAACTGGCAGGAATTACAATAGAAGACGCTCATCCAAACGGCTGTGTTGATTGTCACGCAAAAACAGATAGCGATGATTATCGGCTCAATGTCAGCCTTAAAGAAATTTCCGGACATCCGGACATTTCAAGAATTGTAAATACGCTTCCCGCCGATTGTGCGATGTGTCACAAGCCAAAAATGCCCGCGGGAGATCTCAACAACATCACCCACAGTGCGCATTACGACAATCCGGAAGAAAATCATTTCATCGAATACTATGGAGGAGATTGCCTCTCCTGCCACTCACTGAACACAAGCACCGGTGAAATGACCATGAAAACCGGCGCAAAAAACTGGTAATTAAGAGCTAACCTATGCTGCCCGGACCCGCTCACGCGGAGTCCGGGAATATCTTTGTTTTAAAGAGTAAATAATGAGCAATCCTAAGAAGGCGTTTAAAGGCGGCTACAGGTTCAAGAACTTTAAAGGCGAAGCGGCGCCCAAAGTTGTCGAACAAAAAGCCTCCCATACTGTTGTAATCCCTCTCAAACAAGGGTGCGGCGATCCGGCTACCCCGATAGTTGATCAGGGAGATACGGTAAAAAAGGGACAAATCATCGGTGAATCTACCGATTCATACGGCAGTCCGGTTCATTCTCCGGTTACCGGCGTGGTCTCAGAAATTGCAGCAGTTGGTGAAAAAGAGATTCCTGCAATAATCATAGATTCTGCACAAGAGAATGAGCCGGATTCTGTACAACGGCTTGCCGGGTATGATCCGGCCTGGGAGAATCTGCAGCCCGAAAAGATTGCTGAATTGATTTATTTGTCTGGAGCCGCGTCGCTTGATTCCTGCGGTATTCCGACCCAATTCAAAAGCTCGGTAATAACACCGGAAGAGACTGATCACGTAATAGTCAACGCTGTTGAAGATGATCTGCTCCCGGTTTCGGCTTCGGTATTCCTTGCGGGAAATGCACTGGACAACTTCACCGCCGGATGCAGGATACTGAAAAGGGCACTGCCCAATGTTTCATTTGCTGTCGCAGTTGGCAAAAACGGGAAAAAAATCACCGCGGATCTTGAAGCGGCTTTTGGCGGCACCGAAATCTCGGTGGCGGTAGTGAGTGATAAGTATCCTCAAAGCCGAGAGGAAGTTCTGGTGCCCACGATTGTCGGAGGCGGGTTTCCCTATGGATTTACCGCCGCGAATATCGGCGTAACCGTGGTGTCGGTTCAAACAATCCTTCATATTTTTGATGCAGTTACCGACGGAATGCCGGTAATCAGTCGAATAATAGCCCTGGGAGGAACAGGATTTAGTGAAAACCTGTATCTTCGGGTTCCGATCGGCACCCCGGGCGCGACTATTATAGAAGAAAACGGTAAGAAAGATGGTGAATACCGAATTGTCTGTGACAGTTTGATGGACGGCCCGGTGATTACGGATCTCTCGCTGCCGGTTACACGAACCTGCAGGGCGGTCTATTCCATCCCGGAGGCACGATCCACTGAGCTCATGTCTTTCGCTTCGCCCGGATTTTCAAAGGACTCATACTCGAACACTTTCCCGACGGCCTTCATGCCTTTGCGAAAGAAAATAGATACCAATATCCATGGCGAAGAACGGGCATGTCTCTCATGCTCCTTTTGCGCCGAAGTGTGCCCGGTCGGCATTCTGCCCAACCTTCTCCATCGTTACGTACAGCGTGACATAATTGACGAATCAATTCAGCGATTCGGTATTTTCAAATGCATCGACTGCAACCTCTGCACATATGTCTGTCCATCCAAGATACCGGTATCCAGCTTGCTGAAGAAAGGCAAAGATCTCTTAACAGATGAAGGTATAAGCGACGCAGCTAAGATCAAGGGTGAGTTCACCCTCAAGGGAATAGAATAGATGAAGGGAATTCAGAAACTGCTGCACAAGACGGCACAGACAAAGCTTTTCAAACCGTTTGCCGCGATATTTGAAACCCTCGACGGTATAATTTTCGGGCCTACCGAGCTCACCGCAGGTGCGCCCCACGTGGTCGATCATATAGAGATAAAGCGATATATGTCCTTCGCGATTATAGGCCTTCTACCCGCTACGGTCGGAGCAGTTGTGTTTTTCGGCTGGCGCGTCCTTCTCATGATTATCGCGTCATACGTGGCCGGCGGTATTGTGGAAGTGGCATTCGCTCTCATACGCAAGCGCGAAATAGAGGAAGGATTCCTCGTCACCGGCCTGATCTTCCCGCTGGTTCTGCCTCCAACAACCCCAATCTGGGTAGTTGTAGTCGGATGTGCAATTGGCGTGTTTTTCGGCAAGGAAGTCTTCGGGGGAACCGGCAGAAATATTTTTAATCCGGCACTTGTCGGCCGCTTGTTCATTACCATAGCATTTCCCGAAATCATGTCAGCCTCCTGGCAGAAGCCTTTTACCGACGCCATCACCACCGCAACTCCTCTTGCAACCTTCAAAACCGCCGGTGAGCTGACCCCGCTCATGGATATGCTTATCGGAAATGTAGCGGGAAGCATTGGAGAGGTATTCAGATTGGGCATTATCATTGGAGGGATTTTTCTCATGCTCTCCAAGGTCGCCAACTGGCGGGTGCCTATTGCATATATCGGATCGGTCGCGATAATCTCCTGGCTCGGTAACTTGATTTCACCGGAAACCATCGCACCGCCTCTGTTTCAGGTACTTTCCGGGGGACTATTGTTCGGAGCCATGTTCATGGCAACCGATCCGGTGACATCTCCATATAATAAGGAGAGTAAGATCATTTTCGGTATTATGTGCGGACTGCTCACGGTGGTAATCAGATCATTCTCCGGTTACACCGAAGGAGTAATGTTCAGCATTATCTTCATGAACGCGCTTACGCCGCTGATCGATCATTTTGTATTGAAAGCTAAGTACAGGACGGCAGAGTAATGAAAGACAAGCTCATGATGATACTCTTCGTAATTATTTTAGGGAGTATTCTTACAACATCTCTGGTACTCGTTAATTCATTTACGACACCTATCATTGAGAAGAACATCGAAATCAAACTCAAATCGAGCGTACTCGAAGCATTGGAAATTCCATTCGATATCGAAGACGTTGAACAGACCTTCGCGAATAACGTAAAAATTGAGACAAAAGAAGATACCACTTATTATATCTCTGCAAACGGCGATTATGCTCTGCCCTATGAAGGTGCCGGGCTGTGGGGCCCGATAACAGGGATTCTCGCGATGAACCAGGATTTGGTAAATATTGCCGGGCTTACTATCATGCAGCAGGAAGAAACTCCTGGTCTCGGCAGCCGCATCGCTGAAGAGCTCTACCTCCGTATGTTTGTCGGAAAAACCTTCTCTCCTCAGCTGGAATTGGTTACCCCGGGAAAAGGCACTACCAGCACAAAGATCGACTCGATTGCAGGCGCCACAATGTCAAGTAAAGCATTTGTCGATCTTCTCAACGCGGAGCACTCAAGATATCGAGACTTGCTTGGAGGCAGCAAATAATGGCAATAAAAGACCTGAAGAAGACACAAAGCTTCCAGACATTCATGAACGGAGTATGGCGAGATCATCCGATTTTCTCCATGATACTCGGAATTTGTTCCGCCCTTGCGGTTTCAAATAAAGTTGAGAACGCGATTGCCATGGGAGCGGGTGTAACTTTTGTACTCGTAGCGACAGCAATTATTGTCTCCCTTCTGCGAAAAATGATTCCCCGACGAGTACGAATGATAGCCTATATGCTCGTAATCGCGTCGTTCGTGATTATCGTAGATAGGTTTCTGAAGGCATATTTCCCGACCACAAGCGAATCGATCGGTCCATATGTCGGCCTTATCATTACAAACTGCATCATCATGGGTCGCGCCGAAGCATTTTATATACAGAATAATTTCGGTCAA
Organism: Spirochaetales bacterium; assembly: GCA_018644745.1. Next base: position 1,208 of record JABGPX010000560.1, on the reverse strand, counting down.
TCGATTCTTGACGCTGTGGCAAATGGAATCGGCTATACACTGACTTTGAGCCTTATAGCAATCGTTCGTGAAGTGCTCGGATTTGGAACAATTCTCGGCTTCCAGGTTATGCCCGACGGGTTTACTCCTTGGGTCGTCATGGCCATGGCACCGGGCGCATTTTTCGTATTAGCACTATTTATCTGGGTGTCCCGTACGATCACCAAGATGGAATCGGATTAAAGGAGCCCGTAAATGGCAATAAGTCTACTTACAATTTTCGCCGCAGCAATACTTACCCACAACATGGCATTCACATATCTGCTAGGCATGTGCCCGTTCATATCACTTTCAAAAAATCTGCGTACTGCATCGGGAATGGGATTCGCGGTTATTTTTGTCGTTACCCTAACAGCGTTAATCAACTGGCCTATATACAATCTCATTCTCGTACCCACGGGAACTGAGCTTATCTATTACATCGTGTTCATTATCGTGATTGCAGCCAGTGTTCAGTTGGTTGAAATGATTATGGAACGGTTCTTTCCGCCTCTGCAGGCGGCATTTGGAATCTTTCTGCCGCTCATCACGGTAAACTGCACCGTTTTGGCGGTATCACTCTTCCTGGTAATCCGAGAGTACAACTATCTTACCACGATTGTATTTGCGTTCGGATCCGCGGTCGGCTGGATAGTTGCCATAGTAATTGTCGCCGCAATAAACGAGAAATTAAAACTTATCGGTGAAGTCCCCAAAGGGATGAGAGGCCCCGGTATTATCATGGTAACATCCGGTATAATAGCCTTGGCTTTCCTTGGCTTCGCCGGTGTAGTGAATCTGTAAAAGGGAGAGATGCTGTGAGTTTTATGCCTGTTATTATCATGAATCTGATCCTCCTGGTCATTACTGCCCTGCTCATCATCGCAGATAAGCTATTGGTAAATTATGGACAATGCAAAATCGTTGTAGAAAAAGACGGAGAAGAAACAACCTACAAGGTAGAGGGCGGTCAGAACCTGATGTCCTATCTTATAGATGCTGGAATAGAAATCTCCTCATCCTGCGGTGGTAAAGGCACATGCGGCTACTGCAAGGTACAGGTCCCTGACGGCGGCGGTCCAATTCTGCCGACCGAAGAGATTTTCATGAGTCGGGCCGAAAAGGAACGGGACATGCGTCTGGCCTGCCAGGTAAAAGTAAAAAACGATGTACGAATACAGATCCCCAAT
>JABGPX010000460.1 GCA_018644745.1 Spirochaetales bacterium | reverse complement strand
CCCGGAACAGGGAAAACAGCATTCGCGAAGTATATGGCGAATACCCTCTCTCTGGAATTGAAGGAAAAACGCGCCTCTGATTTAGTCAGCGCGTGGGTGGGACAAACAGAGAAGAACATTGGGCAAGCATTTGAAGAGGCTGCAGAGAGTGAAGCGGTTTTACTGCTTGATGAGGCAGATTCCTTTCTCAGGAATCGAGAGAACGCTACCGCGCACTATCTGGTAACCGAAACAAACGAATTGCTCAAGCAAATGGAAACCTTCGATGGCATTCTCATATGTTGTACAAACCTACTTGGGAATCTTGATCGGGCCTCTTTAAGACGATTTGCGTGGAAGGTCGAGTTCAGGGAAACACTCCCCAAGGATCGTCTGAAACTTGTGGAGGCTTACTTTCCCAATGTGCAATTAACTGGAGTACAAGCGAAACGAATCGAATCTATTGGAAATATTACTCCCGGCGACATAGCAGTTCTTTGGAATCGGTACCAATTGATGGGCATGAAGAAACTCGATGCGGACAGGCTATCTGCTGATATTCGATCAGAGGTTGCTTATAGAAAAAATGAAGTCCATCGGGGAATAGGATTTCTCACCTATGAATGAAAACCAAGGAATAGCAGAAAAAAGGCAAATATGAGTAGAGAGAATGGGGGCGACAGCGATCTATATATCCCTGATAGATGGTGCGTTATCACTGCTTCTCCTTCCTTCGATGATGTGATTTCCACAGTAAAATGAGTTAATGATGGACCGGTGAGGTTGAAGGAATGATAACAATATTTGTTTATGTTTTAACAAATGCAGTACCAATATGGCTATTGTCCCGAATGAAACATGGTTTCCGCGTCCTTTTTAGATTTACTTCAGATTCATTCCCTGGGAAAAAATTGATTTGGGAAATGGATGCAGAAATAGATGAAAAAAAGATGAAGGTAAAGATAGAGCAGTATACGGGCTTTATTGATCGAATAGAAACATTTGAGCGTAAATCCAGAAATATATATTTATTCTTCTGTTACGAATCAATTGCGGTGATTATTCTTGCTATGTTTGGTATGAAATGGCTTGGAGTACCTCGGGTTGTGATCAACATAATTATTGGCGGTTCAACTATAATACATATCATTGTTCTAGTATTTATCATTATGATCTATAAGAAAAACTCCGAGCACATGGTGCAGTGGCGCCGGTGATACCTCCAAATAGATATAAGGATACCTTATGGTGATAAATTGTCTGTGGATATTCGAGCAGAAGTGGCTTGTTGTAGATATGATGACCAAAATGAGAATTTGGCTTCTCACATAGGAAGCGTAGCTAGTAGAAGCCGGAAAAGGAGTCGACATGATTATTAAGAACTGGAACGGAGACGAAATTGAGGTTGCTGAAAGCCGGGGCGGTGTTATTGCTACATCGCACCCCTTCGACAATGTAGTTTCAACCGGCGTAAGGCCCTGGCCGCCAATTGAGCTAATTCAAAAATGTGTTCAGAGCCGACATGAAAAGGGTTTTTCTGAGGAGAATGCGAGAATCTGCATAGCAGGGCTGGGATATTACTCTGATCTGCAATCCCTTCACAGCGAAGACGCTCTAACTTGGTCGGTATTTGGGACGATTTCTAGAGCGGACATAGCAATAAGAGCAAAATGGGTTTTGGCATTCTTTGATCTGCTGTCACTCGAATGTACACCGTCAGAAAACACCGAAGTTGCCCTCTGGAGGAGAATACCACATCCTGAAAAACCTATTGGTGAATCCAATGGTCCCGAGTTGGATTTCGCGATTTTCACCGACGCTGCCAGCGTTTTTGGGGAAGCTAAATGGCGGGCGAAAGTGGCAACCAATCAAGGTGTTAGCGGGAAGAAATCCCAGATGGAGCTGAGAGAGGAGTTCTTTGATAGGTACGTGCACTCGATATACCCTGATATAACCCATCAGGATGTTGTTGGAGTGTGTTGGAAAAAGGAAATGTTATATTCGACTGCCGGGCATGAGAATCGTAATCCAGTAGCTACCTGGGATGACGTATGCTCCCTGAAGGAACACCCGAATTGTGATGAGCTCATACGATATTTGAGTTGGAAAAAGGATCATTCAAAGCAGCCCTAATTCTCTCGCAATCTTCCGGTGAGAGAATGTCAGCAATCCTTAGAGCAAGGTGAAGGAATTTGACTAATTCTCGGGGACAACGTTATGATTGTATATATTGAAAGCTTAAATAATCGTCAGACAAATTAATAGAGGGATCGACATGACAAAACGGCAAGAATGGGATAGCTGGAAAACATATATCGATAAAGCAATAGCGACAACGTGCATAGGAATAATCAAAGAACCTCTTCTATATTTCTCTGAGGCTGATTTCCAGCAGCTGCTCGTGGAAGAACTCCGTCGAATTGAGCCATTCACTATTCTGTACCCGACGGCTGTACATAAGGGCAAAGACTCAAAGGCAGTATATAAGACATCATTAATACATCGAGAATACGGTGGCACCGGCGGTCGGCGCCTCGATGTAACATTATTCGACCCGGTTGATGTCGCAACCATTACCGATATAAACTTAACGGCTAAAGGGGAATATCTGAAGCCAGTATTTGCGGTGGAGTTGGGGACCGAAAAAACTAGTGATGCCGAAATCCACCTTAGCAATGATATTCAAAAGCTTCAAGATCGGGTATTGAGCACCGGCTACATTGTTCACTTCTATAAGGATACAACACGGTCACCCTCTGGGACCAAGCAACGGAGTCAGACGGAGGATAAGATCTATAGAGTTTTCAAAGATGTGTTCACCCGCAAGAAAACCGCCTCGAATATTAAGTTGCTTGCTATTGTACTGCGTGTCTATAGGAATCAAAAACGAATGTGGGGGAAATGCGAGATATTCAATGGCACGGAATGGGAAAAAGTTGGAGTAGAGAATGACACGGCCCTTCTAAAAAAGATATTGACGCAATTGGATTGATCTTAATAGCTAAATATAAGAAACCACTTCCTGTTATTTCTATCTTTCCCCACATATCCATCGGAACGCATACTGAACCGCCCCGGGTTTCCCGGAGACACAATCTTATGAGAGGATGGTGTCATGGAGAAACGAAAGAGGTATTCACAGGAAGTACGTGAGCGAGCGGTACGGCTGGTTTTTGAACAAGAAAATGGACATGAATCGCAATGGTCAGCGATCACTTCTATTGCCGGCAAGATAGGTTGCACGGCCGAGACGCTACGAAGGTGGGTCCGCCAGGCAGAACGGGACCAAGGGCGGCGAGAGGGTCTGACGAGTGATGATCGTGAGCGGCTCAAGAAATTGGAGCGCGAGAATCGAGAGCTTCGGCGCGCCAATGAAATCCTTCGCTTAGCATCAGCATATTTCGCAAAGGCGGAGCTCGACCGCCCACAGAAGTAATGGTCACTATTATTGACAAACACCGGGAGGTCCATGGAGTCGGGCCGATGTGCGCAGTATTGCCGATCGCTCCTTCGACCTACTATGAGCAAAAAGCACGGGAAGGAAATCCTGACCGACAACCACACCGAGTTCGTCGTGATGCGTTCTTCCGAGGTGAGATCCGCAGGGTTTGGGAAGAGAACTTCCGGGTCTATGGTGTACGGAAAGTGTGGCGGCAGCTGAACCGCGAGGGATTGCGGATTGCCAGATGCACTGTAGCGCGTCTGATGCGTTTAGAGGGCATCCAGGGCGTCGTGCGCGGCAAGAAAGTAAGAACCACGGTTGCTGCCGAGAATACCACCGGACCGGCTGACCTGGTGAAACGTAAGTTCTTTGCAAATCGCCCCAATGCCTTGTGGCTGGCTGATTTCACGTATGTGGCGACCTGGAAGGGATGTGTCTACGTCGCATTTGTCATCGACGTATTCGCCCGGATGATCGTCGGCTGGCGGGTGGCCGCATCGATGAGTGCAGAGCTGACGCTCGACGCACTGGAGCAGGTGCTATGGGCCCGGCAGGTGACCGAGGGGCTGATACATCATAGCGATCATGGCAGTCAATATCTGTCTATTAGGTACACCGAAAGGTTGTGCGAGGCAGGTATCGATCCTTCGGCGGGCAGCGTTGGAGATTCCTACGATAACGCTCTTGCGGAATCGATTATTGGTTTGTTCAAAACCGAGGTTATCCGACCTCGCGGGCCGTGGCGTTCTCTGGAATCGGTTGAATATGCGACGCTTGAATGGGTCGACTGGTTCAACAACAGGCGGATCTTTGAGCCGATAGGAAATGTTCCACCGGCTGAGTTCGAGATGGAGTATAATAGGAAGCAGGAAGTTCCGGCGATGGCCGCCGGACTCAAATAAAACAGTCTCCGGGAAACCCGGGGCGGTTCATACCTTGGCAAATAGAAAATCACGATCCGCTGGTGCAGTAGCCCATTTCTCCTATATTTGGATTGCACCAAATGTGATTGGTCGTTCTATACTATCATTATAGCCATTTATACACTGGTTATCTTCATACTTGTGAGTAAAACTAATACATAATCCGTTGCTGAAAGCGCCATCGTGTATCACAATAGATTATCATCCGCCACCAAGGAGAATTAAATGGCGAGAGAAGAAGAGTACGTTCCGTTTATCAAAATAACAGAAGCTTTGTTTCAGCCCCTTCTATTAGATGGCGGTTCAGTTTTTGAAGCTTTGGACCTCTGGAACCTTGAACATTTCCGGGAACTTGACCGGTACTACGTGCAGAATCTGGATTCGGGGAGTGGTGACTTCTACCAGAAGCTCACGACTCAACTCGAATCTGCGTCCCCGGGCGCAAAAAAACTCACCGCAGAGATTCTGTGGTCGATGTTTTTATTCATGGGTGAGTCTTCAATACGCGCTGCTACAAAAAAACGTCACATTGCGGAGATATGGGAGCTCTCGGGCGAACCATTTCCATCTCTTTCTGAGAACCTGGAGAAATCCTTTACAGTCGGCATAGGTAATCCAGGCACCTCATATCAGACGAATCGGTGGCGAGAACTCAAGTGGTTTATCATTGCTATGAATCAGTGGTATGGGTTGAGCATGAATCAGCGCGAAGCTTTGCTTGCAGACCCATGGGCATTCTCCGAATGGATAGAGGAGGAGCCTGAATCCACCGCAAGAAATCTTCGGCATGTTTTATTGTATATGTTGTTTCCAGATAGCTATGAAGCTGTTTGGAGTGCAAGAATTAAGCGACTAATAATTAAAAAGCTTGCCAGTGGAGAAACCAAGCCAGGACGC
>JABGPX010000545.1 GCA_018644745.1 Spirochaetales bacterium | reverse complement strand
GGAAACCGCCGGATTGAGCGAGTCTGCCTGGGGTCCTTCGTGCCCTGTTACGCTCGAGCCACCGCCGTAAAAAGTAGGCGACAAGTAGTCGAGTAAGTTTTCCGCGCCGTTCGGTGGCTCGTACTCACCAAAGACCGGCACTGTCACTACGAAACATATTAAAAGCAGTTTTACTATTATTCTTTGAATCAAACTGATCCTCCATCTTTTCTGTCACGATTGAGCCCAAGCTTTTCGATCTCTTCAATGGACATTTGATCGTATAATTTCTTTTCAATCCTCAAGAGTACTTGCAGCAATTCCAGTTCCAACTCGGTTTCGTTTTTCTTCAACAGCTTATACAGAGGAACCATTTCCGCATGGCTGAGAATGAAATCTCCGCTATACATCAAACTCCATCTGCTCCAACGCAAGAAATATTTTCACTCCCTTCTGCTCGAGGTGATTGAGATACCATTTAGAAGATTTGACAATGCTGAACATCTTTTTATCGTCATATAGGGGCTCATGATGAAATAAAACCAGATTCTTGATGTTCCAGGCTACTGCGAAGTCAACCGCAAAACTGTATGAAGAATGCCCCCAGTCATACTTTTCAATTGCTTCGCCAAGAGTATATTGAGAATCCATGATAAGAAGATCCACGTGAGAGAAATACTCAGAATTCTCTGAATTCTTTTCGAAATCCTCTTCAGAAAGCTCGGTATCTGTAGAAAAGATCATCCGCTTATTCCGCTCTTTTATCTGGTACGAGACACATCCTCCCGGATGCTTCATACCTCGCCAGCGAATCTCGGCATCGCCTACGCGATACGGCTGATCTTTCAATACTACAAATTCCAAAGCAACGGGCATTACATCAAGGGTAATGGGGAAATAGGGAAACTTCATTTGCCCTCTTATATATTTCTCCATATCTTCCCTCGGACTATAAAATGTGATTTTCGCGTTTCTGTCGGAGAGCGCCGTAAAAAAGGGAAGACCCTGCAAATGATCCCAATGAAAATGAGTAAAGAAAATATGGTAGTGCCGAGAAACATCCCTTTGCTTTTTCAAAAGATAACCAAGCTCTCTCAATCCCGATCCGGCATCGAAAATTATCATATTATCGTCGATCAAGCGCGTTTCAATACACGTTGTATTCCCGCCAACGGTTCCAAAAAGATACGGCGGCATCTGTGATAGAAAGAGCTCCCTCGTTTCAGAACTTTCCAAGTCTTTTTTTTCTATCCGCTGTACAACGGCCGCGATCTTATTCTGAATCTGCTGATTCGTAAGAGGTGTTGGTATAGAGCCGCGAACGCCCCAAAACTTTACTTTCATGTCTATATATTATCTCTAAAATGTGACTAATTTAATAGACCCGATTCTTTTTTTTGTAGAATCCGCCTTTTAGGGAAGTAACGGCTCTTTTTCTCTGCTACGTATCCACTTTTCAATCTCTTTTTCGCTGTAGAGCCTACCGTGATTTATTCCGGGACAGTTTTTCCCTTCACTATCCCAGGTATCGGGAGATAATAGGTGAGAACTCCAGAAAGGATAACTTCGGCACTGCAGGGGCCTGTGCTTATACACCGAGCATCCGTTTTCCCCCCAAAATATACAGTCATAATTTGATTTCTCGGTAAGGCTGATACGCTCAATAAATCCAATTTCAACATTCCGGCAATAAGTCTCCAGGAATTTACTTTCATTCAGATCTGTTGCCTGCATGAGTCTGCTTAAATCTTTTTTTGTGAGGAAGACATATCCTGGATCATGCCTGCAGCAATTCGAGCATCTTGTACACTCAAAATTGAGGCCGTCGGAAAAAAAGTTTTTTCCATCATTTTCTTCGGACATACATACTCCCGCGTATTTCGAACTCATTGGCAGAAAGTAAAAATATTATTACCGTGAAAAATAGGCGACACTGAAGGATAGAAAAAAATTGGGGAGAGAAGGATTTGAACCTTCGAAGGCTTAGCCAACAGATTTACAGTCTGCCCCCTTTGACCACTCGGGAATCTCCCCTGAAAACCGCAGATAACCTACACGAAATGAAAATTCCTGTCAAGAAGTTCTCAAACGCGCCTTATAATAGCGCGTTGATACCCATTAGGCATAAAAGAAAATCCGTTAGAAAAAATGGCTCTCCATCACAAATTGCACTAAAAGATAAATGCTCAACCAATATCTCGCCGACATAATTATTCATCGACCCGATATCACTGTTTTCCTTCAACTGTCCGGTTCTTAGTACTCCATCTCCAACTCATCACCCGTAACCTCAAATTCCGAAGATAACACACTGGTGCATCCGGACGCGAGCCTCAGGCTAATCTGATCGGGCTGACAGCCCCCTATTGAGAGGCTGAACGTCCCGGGTTCGAGAAAGCAGCCGCCGTCATCCTTTATCAAGGCCATTTGCCGGGCGCCTACAACCATGGGAACCGTTTGCTTTTCGCCCGGGTTAAGAAAAATCTTCCTCAACCCGATCATCTGCCTGATGGGAACGTCGGTGCTTGCTTCAAGATCAGAAAGATACATTTGGACTGCTTCGCTGCCGGAGATTTTGCCGGTATTCCGAACATCAACAGAAACATGCACATCGCTCCCAGCGTCTACACTCGATGCGTTCAAAACCAGATTAGTATATTCAAAACTCGTATAACTCAATCCGAAACCAAAGGGATACAAGGGCTCCGAGGTCATATAACGATAGGTTCGGTTTTTCATGGAATAGTCGGTAAAATCCGGAAGCTGATCTACCGACAAGGGGAAAGTTATCGGCAATCTACCTCCGGGGTTGTGGTCGCCGAATAAGATATCCGCGAGGGCCGTTCCGCCAGCCTCTCCCGGATACCACGCTTCAATGATGGAATTTACGTTTATCTGCGCCCAACCGACATCAACGGGACTCCCGCTGAATACAACAAGAACGGTGGGTTTTCCTACTTCGGTTATTTTCTTCAGTAGATTCAGCTGATCTCCGGGCAAATCAAGGCCCGCCCGATCACCACCGCCGTCCGATGCTGCTACATCGCCCTCCTCTCCTTCGAGATCCGGCGACAAACCGAGACAAATAACCACCGCGTCAGCGTGTTCGGCAACGGATACTGCCTCTGCGAATCCCCTCTGAGTTTCATCGTGCCAGTGATCGGCCCCAAGATTATATAAATGGCATCCTTCAGCGTATGATACCCGGGTTCGACCTGCCAATTTAGAACGAATTCCTTCTAAGGCAGTTACCTGACCGTTCGGTGTTCCGTAATAATTACCGATGAGTACATCCCGCGAATCTGCATTAGGTCCGATAACTGCGATAGTACGCATGTCCTTGTTCAGCGGGAGGACATTCCCTTCGTTTTTTAGAAGAACCATAGATTCCCGTGCCGCTTTGAGAGCGAGTTCCCGATGAACATCACAGCCGACAATTTCAAAAGGAATAGATGTGAAAGGAACTCTGTCCGGAGAGTCGAACATACCAAGCTTTAGCCGGGCCATCATGAGCCGCTCAACTGCGACATCGATATCCTTTTCGCTTATTAGCCCCTTTTCGGCGGCTTCGATAAGCGCATCATATGTCTTTCCGCAATTTAGATCGCAGCCGTTCTTTACAGCGAGGGCGGCAGATTCTGCCGCAGATTCGGTGAGTTTATGATGAAGATGAATATCAGAAATCGCGCCGCAGTCGGATACAACAAATCCCTGAAAATCCCATTCCTCCCGAAGCAGCTTCTGTAAAAGAGTAATACTTGCGCAGCACGCTTCCCCGTTGGTCCGGTTATACGCGCCCATAATTGACCAGGCACCTCCCTCCTGCACACATTCTTTGAACGCAGGAAGGTATGTTTCTCTCATAGTTTTCTCATCAATAATCGCATCAAATCCGTGCCGAAGAGGCTCAGGGCCGGAATGCACCGCAAAATGCTTCGGGGTTGCTACTACCTTTAAATAATCAGAATTATCCCCCTGCAGGCCTTTTACAAAAGAAACTCCTAATCTTCCCGTGAGATATGGATCCTCTCCGTAGGTTTCCTGGCCGCGCCCCCACCGGGGATCGCGGAAGATATTTATATTCGGAGACCAATACGTGAGACCTTTATATATTCCTCGATCGTTTTTACGAGCAAATTCATGATGTTTCGCTCGAGCTTCATCGGAAATTGCGGTAGCTACTTGGAACATAAGCTCAGGATTGAACGCACCAGCCAGGCCAATTGCCTGAGGAAACACCGTGGCGACTCCCGCCCGAGCGACGCCATGGAGCCCTTCATTCCACCAGTTGTACTCAGGGATATCAAGTCTTTCAATTTCCGGAGAATTGTACACGGTCTGAGAGATCTTTTCCTGAAGAGTCATTCGAGATACGAGATCACGAGCTCGCTTTTCAATAGGTGCGTCAGGGTTCTTATATACCGGTTTCTCATTCATGGTATAAGCCTACAGAGGTAAAGCAATTGGTGCAAGGAATATCACCTATCATACAAAATGAGGATAGAGAGCCTTTTTAGAATCTGCTATGATCAATTTCTATCCAGCGGCGAAATTCTACTCTCAGGAGGGAGATACGGATGACATCAAAAGAACGGGTTTTCACAGCTTTATCCGGCGGAGTGCCCGATCGAATACCTGTTTTACCCCAGATATGTCCTCCTCATGCTATTTCTGTCTCCGGGCGGCCCCTAAATGAGACTATCGTAGACCACCTGCGTCATTCTGAGAAATATGACCTTATGGTGTCCGAATGTGCCGCAGCATACGGCGTTGACGGTTTTCGGGTCTGGCTTGGAGGAGAAGATTTCGCTCTCGATTGGAACGGAAAGGATCACTATGCACGGAGCCCGCGAACAGGTGAGCCGTTCTCATTAATCGATTTTTCAGGAGGCGGCGGCTTGCTGCGGCTTCCGGAAGACCACCGTGAACTCAATCGAATCGATATAGATTCAATTATTTTACCCGATGAATCAAAGCTTTCCGAATCGCGGGAATTAGAACCTCTCAAAAAATGCGCGGCTCGATATGGTCATGATATGTTCATAATTGGCGTTCCCGGACAATTCACCATAGAAACCCTTGCGCATTACCAGGGTATGGAGCAGACCCTTATAGATATCATCGAGCGGCCGGATTTCGTGAAGGACATCACCGAGAAACAGTTGTTGCGCTCAATTTCTTATGCCAAAGCAATGCTGGATGCCGGCGCCGACGGGCTCTATATAGGAGAAACCTTCGGACAATTCATGTCACCGGAACAATTCAAGGAACTCTGTC
>JABGPX010000607.1 GCA_018644745.1 Spirochaetales bacterium | reverse complement strand
CGCGCGGCGGTTGCATCGAGAACCACAAGACTGCCGGAATCAATGTTTAGGATATCGCCGTTGTGGGTAATCATAACGGGCAGATCCAGCGTTCTCGCCAGGATCGAGATATGCGCTGTAACGCCGCCGCCCATGAGGACAATCCCCGCAACATTTTGGACTGCGAGGCGGATCAGGTCGGAGGGATATATGTGGCGGGCTATGGCGATTTGCCCCCGGAAATCTCCTTCGTCGCTATCACTATCAAGATTTCTAATTAATCTATAACCGAGGTCGCGGACATCCTGTGCCTTCTCCGCAAGGCGAACTTCCTTCATTCGGACGAAGATTAGCGTATATTCATTTACGACAGTGCGGATTGCAGATTCGGCGGAAAGACCTTCTATAATAAGGTTCCTCATTTTGCCGGTAAAACCATCGTCATTGAGCATTAGGGTGTAAGCGGAGAAAATCAGTGCCGCCATATCCTGCACCGGTGAGTTCTCATCAGTCTCCATGGCTCTCAATTGCAGCAGCGTAAGTCTGAGTGACTCATCAAAAAGCTCAAGATCCTGTTCTCCCTTAGGGACCGAAGAAACAGTTTCGAATCCCGCTTCAAAGAGAAGCGCGGTTCCGACTGCGGCACCTGCTGATGCGGTTTGCCCGGAAATGAACCGCGGCAGAGCCCTATCAAAATCTTCTGATCTAAGGAGAGGAGACGCGTTTTCTAGAATCGATCCAAATTGAGAGGCGAGACCTCGAAGTGCCTGCCCGTCTTCGCGGGTATAGTAATTTTGATCCTGATGGCCAAATACGATTACACCGACCTTATCGGGTCCGTGATGAACCGGCACGACCAGCTTGGACCGGAAAATGTCGGGAGGAGTGGGCTCAGAAACATTCTCGAGGAGAATACGTCCCTCCTGAAAAGCCCGGCCTATAATATTTTCATCGAGTCCGAAGCGGACCATTTCCGGTTTCCGATCGACATCAGCTGACGCACCGGCCTTGAAAGCTAACTGCGCTGTTGAATGTTCATAGAGAAACACCGCCGCCGCCGCTGATCCGGTATAGTCGCGTGCGAGAATCACCGCTTCTTCTAGAAACGCGGTTAAATCGGCATCATCTTCAAAAAGAGCGGCTTGCCGCGCCAAATCTTCGGAAAGTTTGAGAACCCGGTTTTCGTCCATGCACACAATGTAACAAAAAAAAGAAACCGCGGCAGGTATCTTCCATTAACTGCCTGTCGGATCTGTGCTGACTACTATCGATCCGCAAAGCAGACGCAATTTCTGGTATAATTCCAATAGAATAACTGCAGCGGGGAGGACCAGCATGAAATGCGGAGCCGCACGGGTCTCGATTACACCAGATACTTCTATACTGCTATCCGGGTACAGACCAGACTTCCGGTCGACCGGGGTGCACGATGAGCTATTTGTTTCAGCCTTGATTCTTGAAGAAGGTGATACAAGGGTCTGTATACTTACATTTGATACCGTGAGTATTCAGCGGGAGACAATCGGCGTTATCAGAAAGGCATGCGGGAAAACGATAAACATTCCTGAAAACGCGGTTTTCTGCACGGCCTCTCACACTCATAGCGGTCCGAGAATATATCCCGAATGGCGAAGGGAAAACAGCCCGGAAGATAACCAGTATCGAGAGCTCGTTATTAAAGCAGCCGCGCGCGCGGCTGCGACGGCAAGTGATCAATTGCAGCAGGTCCGTCCTTTTTTCAATTCATCGTCTATAAGAGAAAATGTGAATAGACGAGTTTTCTTTCCTGACGGCACTTATTACTATCTGCCGAAGCAGAAAAATTTGCACCCAATCGCCGACGGTCAGACCGATGATGAGGTAGGAGTTCTGTTTTTCCAATCCGCTGCGGATCTCTCATATCCGGCTACCCTGATCACCTATACCGCCCACCCACTTACCGTCGGTGATTCATCATCGTTAATATCCGCAGATTATCCCGGTGTAGTTCGCCGGATAATCGAAGAAAACATCGGCGGGACCTCCCTATTTGCCAACGGAGCATGCGGCGATAATCATCCTATTGGGGCGGAAAGCGGTTTTACCCGCTGCTACGACCTTGGCAAGACAATTGCCGAGAAGGCGCTCTTCCACCGTTGGGATTCGGTCCAGCTCAATGATTCTCCAATAAGATATGGGTATTTCGATATAAATCTTCCCTGTCTCACCGAAGAGGAGTTCAATCAGCTCCCTTCGAATTTCGATACGGTTTTTTCTCATATTGACAATCCGTCTATTGTTGATGGGTATATTTCTACGGAGTTCTATCTCCTTGCTCTCGGGCCGCTTGTCTTTATTGGCGTGCCGGCCGAAGTTACCGCGGAGCTGGGATTCCGGATGAAATGGGACTCACCATTTCCAAAAACCTATATTATGTATCTGGGAACCGATGCCCTCGGCTACCTAACCCACGAGAACGCCTACAGCTGGGGCGGATATGAGGTGCTTACCTCGATTTTCAGCCGGAGCGCGGGACGGATTCTCGGCGATGCGGTTGCGAAAGCAGCAAGGGATATGTGGGATGAGTTAAAGGTAGGGGGGTATGTACCTCTCATGCCGAGAGCAGGAGCAGGCAGGGCACCTGAGAACGATATGGGAAGTCAGTAGCAAATTCATCCGCGGTGAACACTGCCGGCCAGGTTATTTCCCGAGCCGTGCTCCTTCGCCGGAATATTAACTATGTTTCCGTCCTCTTCGCCCGCGTCGCCCGGCTCCGCCGCCGCTGCCGCCGAAGATAATCATGAGTCCGAAAATGAATCCGAGATTGTACCAACCGCCGGTATTGTAGGATTCATAGACGTTAACGGTATCAGTGAATAAAGAAATGATAAATGCGAACGGCGTTATAATACCGTGCCACAATCCGTTCCAAAATCCGGCAATTTCTCCTTCGTCATTCTCCATATTCTTCATTTGGTTGGGTCCGGCTGCGCATGCCGATAGCGTTATAAAAACGGCGACAACGAGGATAATCAAGAATACCTTTTTCATCAATTTCTCCTATAAAACACTATATTCAGGGTTTCTACTTATTTTAACACACGGAACCGCAATTTTAGTTCTTATTTTTTCGGATATGTGGTTTCCAAAAGTGTTATGTGCTCGGTGATATCCAGATAAATCCCGTCGGACCGGATAAGTAGAGGTAAATCGACATACTGTTCTTCCTCTACGAGATAGCGGGAGAACCGGGCAGCATAGGTCTCTCCGGTTCGAATGTTGCGAACATTCAGAAGAGGTAATTCAGCGTAGGCGTCTCGCGGAGAAATCTTCACATTTACCTCCAGTACCTTAACTGCATATTAAACATTATTACCAAAGAGTTACTTATATCTAATAACTCTATATCTTGTTGGACAAAAAAACAATAGTCCAGATTGTGCGGAATCTTGTAGAATTAGGTTTATGAATACATACATTTCCTTATTGCGAGGGATAAACGTAAGCGGACAGAAAAAAATACTGATGCAGGAATTGAAGGGTCTCTATGAGAATCTAGGATTCTTAGATATCCAGACTTATATCCAGAGCGGGAATGTGGTTTTTCGATCCAGCGAGCGCGATTCATCATCATTAGATAAGTCGATTAAGAAGGCCATCTTTGCCAACTATCAATTCGAAGTAGAAGTAATCATGAGAACCCTCGATGAAATGATAGAAACGGTCAAACACAATCCGTTTTTCAACTCGAATAGTGCTGACATCAAGAAGTTGGCAGTCGTCTTTTTCCAGCAGCAGCCGGAAACGGAAAAATTTCTCAATATTGAGGAATTAGATGCCGGTGATGATCTCTTTTCTCACACAGATCGCGAGATTTTCCTTTATGTGGAAAAGGGTTTTGCAAAAACCAAACTTACAAATGTTTTTTTTGAGAAGAAACTAGGTATACCCGCTACGACCAGAAACTGGCGAACTGTTACGACCCTCATAGGAATCGGGCAATCACTCTAGGGCACCTCTACAAACTGCTACTTTGACAACCGGCATGTACGAAAAATCGCTATATTGTAGGGAAAAACTTCCTGTCAGATGCACAGAAAGTGGGTTTTTCGATGTGCTGATAGCAGAACTGCAAATACCCGGACCTCAGATATGCTCTTGAGCTATGCAACTATATCATTTATTAGTATTTTTATAATGATTAAAGACTCGTGGAGATATAAATGAAATATTTTGCCAAGACGGCGTTTCTTACAGCGGCAACCTTCGCCTTTTTCTCCTGTGATATTCTAGGAACTCTCGTTCCGCCGGAAGTGCCGACCAATTTTGCAATTTCTCAGGTTTCTGACGACTCAATACAGCTATCCTGGATCGACAATTCGACAAACGAAAATGGATTTGAAATCGAACGCCGGAGCGACCCGGATCTTCCATGGGAGAGCCTGACAACGGCGTCGACAAACGAAAGGACATACCTCAACGTCAATCTGAGCCCGGACACAAAATACTACTACCGTATTCGTGCCGCAAACAATGCCGGATATTCAACCTATGCCACCGAGGTTAACGTAACCACCTTGGCAGCCGGAGGACCGACAATAACTCCTGTTCTTCGAATCCTCTCCCCCACTGACGGGCAGGTGGTTACAAGCCCGGTATCAATTGCATTTTCTGTTTCCGATTGGAGACGGGAAGCTGGTCACGACACCCATCTGCATCCATTTATAAACTCCGAAAAGCTAGGCGCGGTGTTTGATCTCGATCCGCTGAGTTACACCTTTGAGCCCGGAATCCATGTTGTTAGTTTAAAACTGGCAAATCCGGATCATACATTTATCGGCATAGAGGATACTGTGGAGATCACCGTCGAGTAGACGCGTGCAAATCTGTCTCTAACCTACACATTACCGTCCGACCGAGGCGGTTCAAAGAGCGGTTCCTTGACATGGCCGCCGGAGTGCCACTACACTTTGTCTGATTTATGCGGACTTTCCACCTACCCTATCAAGCAAGAATTATACTTGGCTTTGCCGCCATTTGTCTTCTCATCGGCTTGCTGTCTCTCAGTGTTGGGATCTCGATTATTAATCGGACCGTTTTCAACGAAGCAAGAAGCCGGGTCAGCCAGGACCTTAACTCCGCCTGGGAAATATTCCTGTCACCGCTCAACAAAGCCGTCCCGGTATTTGAACTTGCTACCGGCTCGAGCAGGCTGACCTCATCAGTAAACGCGGGTGACACCACCGACATTGTGATAGAACTCGACCGAATTAAAAATGCCCTTGGATTGAGCTTCACC